>CADBUA010000528.1 GCA_902797665.1 uncultured Lachnospiraceae bacterium
GTCTGGATGGCTTTGTGCTCTGAGACTATTTTCATATGCTCCCGGAAGAACTCATCCATGCCCTTCGTGTATTCCATGGGGATCGCATACTCCGAGAGAAGGTTGCAGATCTGATTAAAGCGTTCCGGTGCGGTTGTCTCCTTGCGGATTAACAGGTAGAATTCCCCATCCTCCGTGTTCTTGTAGAGGCTGTTGTCTCCAGGGTAGTCCTCCCCAATCACCTTGGCAGCCGCGATCGCCTGATCGAGGTTCGGGAACATGTAAAAGCGCGTATAGTGATAGGAATCCTGCTCTGACTGCAAAGCACTTCTTTTCCCCTGGTCCATGAATCCAGGAGTTCCCCCGACTAAGCGCTGATGCACAGCAGGTCTGCCCCCTCCCTCTGCGGGATTGTTCCCAGATGCCAGTCCGAAGTTTCCGCCCGCGAAGGTTTTATTCAGGTCTCCTCCACGGAAAGAGGTCGCCGCGGCGATCGTCCCCGCCATCATTCCCAGAAGATCTTCGAGGCTGAAGCCTGTATCACTGTCCTGCTGCTTTCCCTGTTCCGCTTTGGCCCCTGCATCTGACTGCCCAAAATGGTCATTAAATTCCTTCATGCCGATCTTCAGAGCATTCGAGATCTCATCCGCGACAGCGACAGCCTCCGCGTCCAGCAGGCTTTCCTCATCGATCTCAGAAGCAGTGCCATCGACGATGTCTCCGTCCATCCGAAGCGGAGCATCTGTCCCCGTCTCGTCTTCCCCATCCTGCTCCGCCTCCCCGGATGCCTTTTCCTGGGTGGTCCCGGATGAAGGACTGGCCTTTCCGGTCTCCTGCTCCGCTGCTGCAGAAGCATCTCCATCTGCTTCCGCGGCATTCTCTTCCTGAATCTCACTCAAAGCTTCCTTTTCGTGATCCTTCTCCTCAGCCTTCTCCTGAAGTTTCTCCTCAGCCTTCTCTTCCAGCTCGGCTCCTTCAGATCCCTGGCCGATCTGCTTCAGAAGATTCAGCACATCGTCTGCTCCCTCCATGTTTGCGGTGAGATCAGAGATCGTCGTCTGATGCGTATTCCAACCCATCCCACCCTTCTGGGCAAACCCGGAAAAGCGATTACTCAATTCTTCGGGGTTTGACACCTTCGTGATGATCAGAATCAACTGCTCCTTCGTCGGAACCGCCTCCACCATCAGGGGGATATTGGCAGCGTTAAACCCACACTCTCGGAAGGCTCTGACCATCATCTCCCGGAGAAGATTCTTTGCCTTCTCACTCCCGTAGTACAGTTCGTTCAGTTTGATATCCCGCGCGTCAAGGTCTTCCTTCGTCAGAATGCAACGTATCTGATTGGTGTTGATCTTTTCTATCTTCATTCACTCTCCATTCCCCGCCGGAGGCGGGGTGTCTAAGTCCAGTTCAAGTGTCCATCATGAAAACACGACCGGAAAGGTCGGCCCAGAAGCAGAGGCTTCGTCCTTAAGTCCCAAATCATGAAGTCGAAAGTCTAAACCCGAAGACTGAATTCGATGCCCGCGAGCCTGAAAATCCGCAGACAATTGGCCCGAGCGGGCAGCCCCCCGCATCTGGCAAATCCAAATGGTTCCTGCCAGAAGCGCTAAGCCTGAAGTCTCAGCTTTCAGTCTTCCGGGACAGATCTCCCTCATCTTGTGTAAAGCAGTCTGTCACACTTTCATTTTCCCCATTATATGCGTAAACCTGGGTTTGTAAAGACCTCAGGAAACAAAAACGAAGGAAAACAGCACTCAGCCCACACAGGCCTCGCCTACAGACGTTGGAGGAGACATCGCGGTCAGATCACGGAGAACATGGCCTGCGTGATCGGCTGATGGAGACAAGACCTAAACGTACAGGCTTCTGAAGCCATAGCCTGGATTCTGTTAAGCCCTCCCACAGAGATGCCTCGGTCCCCCTCGGTCCTGCCCCTCCTCAGACGCAGCTGATGCAGAAAGCGAAGGGATATGCGCTGCTCAAAAGGGACTTTCCACAAGGTTTTGTTCAGGCTCTTTGTCCAAGGTCTTTCCTCAAGGATTTGTCCCTCTCAA
>CADBUA010000529.1 GCA_902797665.1 uncultured Lachnospiraceae bacterium
AAAAAACGAAATGAAAGTCCCTGCCTCATCTGAAGCAGGGACTTTTTCTGGTCGATTGGATGAGTCCCGGTGAGATCCTTCCGACTGGCATTCTGCTCTCCGCACTCCAGTCATCCAGCGGGAGAGGGGGGCTTTGTGAGGTGACTTGAATGCAACGGCTTGAGAGATGAAAAGATGAAAGGATGAAAAAGATGGACAGGAAGACTCAGTACCCCAGGGAGGTTTTCACCTGGAGGATTCCTTCCATGTGGACAGTTCCGATCATTTACGGAACGATATCGGTGAAGGAACTCTACAAGGTATTGCAGAGCGAAAAGACAAATACCCCGGACGCAGGCTTCTGCCGTCGAATTCCATGTGCGCCCCGACCTTTGCTTTTGAAATGTATAGCCTCGCTTGGCGACAAGCGTCCAAAGCGGACTGGACAGTTACCATTTCTTATCCTTTTTCGGTCTTTTTTCTTGAGAATTCCTCAAATCTTTCGCAAGGTTTTCGAAAAACTTCCTCAAGGGTTTTACAAGATATGCGTCTGCCACTTGCGCCTCTCTACAAGATTGTGTATAGTAACCAGCATCAGGAGATGAGCTGCGAGAGCACTAACAGGGAATCCGGTGAAAATCCGGAGCGGTCCCGCCACTGTAAGAGGGAGTGCCCGCAAATGCCACTGGGTCATAATGATCCGGGAAGGCGCGGCGCACAGGGAACTCAAGCCAGGAGACCTGCTCATGTCTTTGAGCTTTGCCCACGGCAGATGGGTTCCCTCAAAATACGCTGAAATGTACTGGATTTCCCCCGGCGGGATACGCTGGAGGGACCGGTGTATTTTGCGATCTCTCCGGGGCTGGCCTGGGGATTACGCGCGGCATATGGGATCAGTGACTCTGCCAAAGGCAGAGCCACTGTTTTTTTGTTGGGGCTATGTGTTCGGCCTGCCCTGAGCAGGCGCGCCGGTCAGGATCCGTCAGAGGGAAAGAATCAAAGGATATCGCCTCTGGCATGAGGAGGAGGAGAGGGTTTTGAGTCTTGCAGGATGTTACGTGATTAAGAGAAACGGGCAGGAAGTGCTCTTTGACGGCGAAAAGATCTCGACCGCAATTCGGAAGGCGAACGCGGAAGTGGATGAGATCCATATGCTCAGTGAGCATCAGATCCGTGCTGTCACGGACAGGATCAGCCGGAAAGCACGTGAGATGTCTACGGCGGTGAATGTGGAGGATATCCAGGACCTGGTGGAGACTGGCATCATGGAGATGCGCGGCTATGAGGTGGCTCAGAAGTATGTCCGTTACCGTTACAGGCGGGAACTCGCCCGGAAGTCCAACACAACAGACGATGGAATCCTGGCGCTGATCAACCGGCAGAATGAGAGCCTCAACCAGGAGAACGCCAACAAGAATCCCGCGATCAACTCCACCCAGCGCGACTACATGGCGGGTGAGGTCTCCCGGGACCTGACAAGGCGTGTTCTGCTCCCCGAGGAGATTGTCCGGGCGCATGAGGAAGGGATTCTGCATTTTCACGATGGCGACTATTTTGCCCAGAGGGAGCACAACTGCGATCTGGTAAACCTGGAGGATATGCTTCAGAATGGGACGGTCATCTCTGGGACGATGATCACGAAGCCGCACTCTTTTCTCACAGCCTGTAACATTGCCACTCAGATCATCGCTCAGGTGGCATCGAACCAGTACGGCGGCCAGACCTTCACCCTCGCCCACCTCTCCCCCTTTGTGAATGAGAGCCGGATCCGGCTCCGGGAGAAGGTTCGGGAGGATCTTCAGCTCGCTGGGATTGAGGCGCGGGAGGAGCAGATCTGTGAGCTTGCCGAGCGGCGACTCCGGCAGGAGATCACTTCCGGCGTGCAGACCATCCAGTACCAGTTGATTACCCTGATGACCTGCAATGGGCAGGCACCTTTTGTCTCGATGACCATGTATCTCGATGAAGTTCCGGAGGGGAGAGAGCGGGAAGACCTGGCGATGGTGATCCGGGAGGTTCTGGAACAGCGGATCCGGGGAACTCAGAATGAGAAAGGGGTCTGGGTCACCCCCGCGTTCCCCAAACTCCTCTACGTGCTGGATGAGGACAACATCCACGAGGACTCCCCCTACAGAGAGCTGACGGTTCTTGCTGCCAGGTGCACGGCAAAGCGGATGGTCCCGGACTATATCTCCGCCAAGCTGATGCGTGAACTGAAGGGGGATGTTTACCCCTGCATGGGCTGCAGGTCCTTCCTGACGCCGGACAGGAGCTTTGTCAAGGGGAATCTTTCCAGGGCAGGAAACTACCACGAGGGGGAACATCGCTATTACGGTCGCTTCAACCAGGGGGTTGTGACGATCAACCTGGTGGATGCCGCGCTCTCCTCCGGGAAGGACATGGACCGTTTCTGGGAGATCCTGGAGGAGCGTTTGGAGCTCTGCCACCGGGCTCTCCGCCTCAGGCATGAGCGCCTGAGAGGGACAAGCTCCGATGCGGCTCCGATCCTCTGGCAGCACGGGGCATTGGCCCGGCTTGAGAAGGGGGAGAAGATCGATCCGCTTCTCTATGATGGCTACTCCACCATCTCCCTTGGCTACGCGGGGCTTTATGAGATGTGTCTATACATGACCGGGAAGTCCCACACGGATCCGGAGGCAAAGCCCTTCGCTTTGGCTGTCATGCAGAAGATGAACGACAAGTGTGCCGAATGGAAGAAGGCCGAAAACATTGACTATTCGGTCTATGGGACACCCCTGGAGTCCACGACATACAAGTTCGCGAAGTGCTTGCAGAAGCGTTTTGGGAAAGTTGAGGGCGTGACGGACCACAACTACATCACCAACAGCTATCATGTCAGTGTCCGGGAGAAGATTGACGCTTTCTCGAAGCTGAAGTTTGAGTC
>CADBUA010000530.1 GCA_902797665.1 uncultured Lachnospiraceae bacterium
ACGGAAAAGAGTCCGGCCCACCACTTGCAGGCCTTGACATACTTTTTCATCATCTCAAAGTTTTCACTGAGAATCCGGGTATTGCCGGTCGCCTGATAGACAGCCCAGGGCACCAGAACAGAGGCATCCCCCCAGAAATCGACTGCCATGGTCGGCATCGTGTCCGGGAAATGGAAACCACAGGAGGGAATGGTGTTGGGGATGCCGCCGCTTGACAGCTGCTCCGCCCTCATATCCTTCAGCCATTTCTCCAGGAAGTTCGTCATGGTGAAGTTCCAGAGGGCTGTCGGGGCAAATACCGCGATGTCCCCGGTCCAGCCCATGCGCTCATCTCTCTGTGGACAGTCCGTGGGAACCTCCACAAAGTTGGATCTGGCACCCCATAAGATATTGGACTGAAGCTGATTGAGTCTTGGATCGGAGGAGTGAAAAGCTCCGGTCAAAGAGACATCCGAGTAGATGGCAAAAGCTGCCACTTCCACATCCTCCGGTGAAATCCCCGAGACAGAGATATAGCGGAAGCCCATGTAGGTAAAGTGCGGTGAGAAAGTCTGCGCTCCCTCTTTGCAGATATAGGTCAGCTCGGCCTTTGCCGTGCGGAGAAAGTCTGTGTTGAGACTCCCGTCCGGGTGAAGAAGTTCAGCATGCCGGACTACAATCTTCTGCCCTTCCTGCGCCTTCCGGATCTTCAGCTCCACCACACCCGCAAAGTTCTGACCGAAATCGTAGATGCTGTCCTCTTTCTGTGCAATGAGCTCCGCCTTCATCCGCTCATGAGCTCTGACCGGAGCGCCGTAGGCGGCCTCCGGGTGCCTGGACACATCGGTCTTTTCAATAGAAGCCCGATGCCAGGTCATCTTTTCCGGGGTGATCCTGGCGTCGAAGGTCTCCCCATCGTAGAGATCCGCCATCTTCATCGGGCCGTCCATGCTGACTTCCCAGTCCGTCCCGCTGCCGATCAGCTCAGAAGAGCCATCCATATAGTCGATGCGGATCTCACACAGAAAGGCCTGGCGCTTCCCACTCACACGGTTTTTCCGGGTATAGACAAAAGATCCCACAGCCCATCCGCCGGATACCGGAACATAGATCCAATGACTTCCCTTGGAATCCCCGGCTTTTTCAGAATCCTTCCTGAGCCTTTCCGTGACATCCAGAAACTGATACTGCAGGTTGGTCTTGTAGGAGGTAAATCCAGGCGTGAAGTAGTCCTCAGAAACCCGCTCTCCATCCAGCAGGATCTGATAAATCCCAAGCGCGGTCGCATAGATCCCCGCGCTCTTAACAGGCTTCTTCACGATGATCTCCTTCCGGAATACCATGGGCAGAGGAGAGATCTTTTTCTCGGTGAACTGATAGGAAGCATCACTGATCCAGTCGGCCTGGAAGGGCTCTCCCATCCGGCCGGTCCGAAAAGTGAGGCTTTTCTCCGCTTTCTCGCCCGCGGAGTCTGTGACAGAGAGATACGCCCTATAGTCTGTATAAGGCCTGAGCGCTGGTCCCTCATAGCTGATATTTCTCTGATCGGTCACCTGAAGGGTCGTTCCATTCACCTCTATAAAGGCCTCCTTCAGGGTGAGGTCCTGAAGGTCACTCTCCACCGCAAAGGAGAAACGGGGATTTTTCCTGTCCGTCACGATGTCTTTGCATTTTTCTTCACATAAAAATCTGCTGATTGTAAGCATAGTCCCTCACTTTCTTTTATGTCTCATCCCCGGAAGCATCAGAGCCTGCCAAAACTCTCCTGGGTAATGCCCGCATGAATCTCCCCCTTCGGCTTCATCCCTCAGGATCTTTATGGCAGTCTCCTGCCCTCCATATTTCAGGATCCCCTTTCTGGCGGTTCTCCTGAACTCAATCATTCAGGATCTGTTCAATGATCTCTTCAGCGGAGTACTTCTCCTCACTTCCGCTGACAAAGGTCTCTTTTGCCTCGCGCTTTTTTAGGTAGGCCTCAAACCATTTCCGGCTCACCTTTTTCCCATTCCACTCATAGCTGTTGTTCTTCCCGTCATCATAGTACTTCACAGAGCCTGTGGAGATTGTTTTCAGCTCTCCATCCTGAATCCTGTATATGCTGGTCACCGTTCCAAACAAAGGCTCTCCGTGATATTTCCCGAAATAGGTATACACATTCTGCCTGATGTTGTTTTTCCCTTTGATGTAAAAGACAGGGGCATCCGCCAGGGCGCTGTAAAGGGACCTGACGTCCTTAGATTCTGTCTCCTTATCATAATTGCCCGGGGCATACCAGATCAGAAACTGGTTGAATTCCAGTGCCGGAACCTCAATTCCAAGGTCAACCAGCATGCCTTTTCCACCATATTTCTTATCCTGCAGCTTTAATACCTGAATATATGCGTCCTTCCATCCGATGCCTGTCGGATATTTGATCTGATCCCCCGTGTTCGATTCTGCTGATACAAAACCTGTGAAGCGTGCAGTCTTCGACCAGGGGCCGTAGGAGCTTTTCACCCCCTTTTTTGCATACGCTCTTGCTCTCAGATAGTACACCTTGTCAGATCTCAGGTTTTTGAAAGTGCAGGTCGACTTCTGGCTCTTCCTGTTCTCGAGAACAGAAGAAAAAGCCGGATCTTTGCTGATCTGGTACTGATACCCGTCTCCTCCCACTGAAGAGGCGGCTTTTACCTTGATTCTGTTTACCCCTGCGGCAGAGACTGTAATCGTCGTCTGTCCGATTGCGCCGGCGTAAACCCTCCGGGGTGCAAACAGGAAGAGGCTCAGGAAAAGCAGGAGCGGCGCCAGCCGCCAAATCTGGGATCGTCTTTTTCTGTTCATGATTGTGATCTGCTCCTTATCTCGTTTGTGTGCCCGATTTTTCACTTACTTTGCATTTTTACACATTCAAATCTACTTTATTGTTCTATACCGGGAAGCATTCGAATTTGCCAGGTGTTTCACCGGTATATGCCCGCTCGCGCCAGTTTTGTCGCAGATTCTCACGCTCGCGGGTATATTTATTCTGGATGATCTTCGCGTTCGCCCTGGGCAGATCCCAGTATCCTTTGCCTATACCGCGGATGAAGGCTTTACAGGCCAGATCCTCCTGCTGGCGCGTATAAGTCTGGACTTTCTTATCTTTATGCTTTTCTATGCAGGGGATATCTATGAATTCTGCTTTTCTTCTATTCTATTTCGTTCTATTCTATTCCATTCTATCCCATCCCATTCCATTCTGTTCTATTCTATTCTATTCCATCCCATTCTTATTCGTCTTATTCTTTTATATATGTTTTTATGATCTATTAAATCCTATTAAACCTTTTTATCTCCGGTTATACTCTATTTTATTCATTTTTTCACGCTTTAAGCAGCAGATGCGCAAAGTCAACTGAACAGTTACCGATTTTCTTCAGGATCGCTCAGAAATCGCGCGTCAGTATTCGATGCCCAGATCCGGCTG
>CADBUA010000531.1 GCA_902797665.1 uncultured Lachnospiraceae bacterium
AAGCCGGGCGGTACCCTGATCTACTCGACCTGCACCATCGGGGCAGATGAGAACCAGGTGAACCTCAAGTACTTTCTGGAAAACTATCCCTTCCGTCTGGAGTCGATCAACTCCTACATCCCGGAGGCGCTCCGGGGGAGGACGACAGAGGGGGGCTATCTGCAGCTTCTGCCTGGGATCCATCAGACCGATGGTTTCTTCCTGGCCAGGTTTCGCCGCCTCAGCTGACAGGAAGCGGGAAGCTTTCGAATCTGCCAGCTCTGGGGGCCGGATATGGTCGCGCGCGTCATTTTCGGAATTTCTATCGCAGGCAGGTATACGAGGGACGAAAGGCCATCATCTCAGGAAGAGGGGGAAAAGATGGAGTCAGTGCTGGTGACAGGGAGCGAAAAGATGGACCTTCTGTCCCTCTTTCTTTCGGAGATCACGGATCTCTGTAAGGAGCGCGGGGAGAAGGCCTTCCGGGCAAGACAGATCTATGAGCATCTCCATGTCAGGGGCGTCCGCTCTTTTCAGGAGATGACCAATCTCTCCCTGAGCCTCAGAGAGAGCCTGGACCGGGATTTTGCCATCGCGTCTCTAGGCCTGGTCGAGGAGCAGGTGAGCCGCCTTGACGGAACAAGAAAGTATCTATTTGCCCTCCCGGATGGAAACATGATCGAAAGCGTGCTCATGAAGTACAGCTACGGGCTCTCGGTCTGCATCTCCTCCCAGGTGGGCTGCCGGATGGGCTGCAGATTCTGCGCATCCACCATCGGCGGGAAGGTACGGGACCTTACCGCCGGGGAGATGCTCTCCCAGGTGACCGAAATCGAGCGCCTGGCTGGAGCGCGGGTCTCCCACATCGTCGTGATGGGGAGTGGGGAACCTTTTGACAACTATGACAACCTTTTGCGCTTTCTTCGTCTCTGCGGGGACGGAGCGGGGGAGAAGCGGAGCCTGAGAAATATCACAGTCAGCACCTCCGGCCTTGTGGAGGAGATTCTGCGCTTCGGAGGCGAGAGACTGCCGGTGACACTGGCCCTTTCCCTTCACGCTTCCAATCAGAAGGAGCGGGAAGCCCTCATGCCCATTGCCCGAAAGTATGAGATCAAAGAGGTCATCAACGCCTGCAGGGTCTACTTTGAGAAGACCGGGCGGAGAGTGACCTTTGAATACAGCCTCGTGTCCGGGGTCAATGACTCCCGGGAGGCGGCTGAGCGCCTGGGAAAGCTCCTTTCCGGCTTCTCCTGCCATGTGAACCTGATTCCCGTGAACCCTGTCCGGGAGCGGTCTTTCCGGCAGCCCTCCCAGAGGGAGATCCAGGCCTTTGCCGCTGTACTTGAAAAATATGGGGAACATGTTACTATCAGGAGAGAAATGGGACGGGATATACAGGGCGCATGCGGGCAGCTGCGTGCCGGATATCTGAAAGAGAACGGTTGAGTCCGGAAGGGGCGCGTCGCTTATGGGGGATCAGGGCCGGCGGGATCTGGCGCGGGATTGTTGTGCCCTGATGCCTTTGACAGATGAGAGCGCTTTCGCATTGAGAGAAAAAGCGGGCGCTGTCCAGTCTGCTTTGCGTATCCTGCGCCGGGCGTGCTGATACGGAGAAGAAGCAAAGGCCGTGCGCATATTCCATGCTGGCGCAGGAGCTTCAGCCTGGCCTTACGCCTAAGGTACCTGCGAGTCAGCGGACAGCTGCAGAAAGCGAAAAGATGCAGGATTCCACGGGACAGGGGGGATTCTGCGCTTATGAGAAGTCGATGGGAGCCTAGTATGGAGAAATTCGTCCAGACGGATGTCGGCCTGACACGGGATAACAATCAGGATTATGTCTATGCTTCAGAGTCCCTGGCCGGTCCTCTGCCCTGCCTTTTTCTTGTCGCGGATGGGATGGGCGGACATGCGGCAGGAGATCTGGCCTCGCATCTCTGCGTGGAGACGGTGGTCTCTGAGGTTGAGTCCTCGAAGGAGACCGGAGCCATCCGGGTTCTGGACAGTGCGATCAGGGGAGCCAACCGGGCGGTGTACGACCGGGCTTCTTCGGACATCTCCCTCGGTGGAATGGGCACCACTCTGGTTGCTGCCACCATTGTGGACCGAACCCTCTACTGTGCCAATGTAGGCGACAGCCGCCTCTACCTGATCGACGATGATCGGATCGATCAGATCACACACGACCATTCCCTGGTGGAGGAGATGGTGCGCTCGGGCAGGCTCCGCCGGGATCAGGTGCGCAATCACCCGGAGAAAAACATCATCACCCGCGCGATCGGGGAGTCCAGGGATGTCCTGATCGACTTCTTTGACGTGGCGCTCAATCCGGGCGACACGCTGCTTTTGTGCTCTGACGGGCTCACAAACATGGTGGAGGACGGGCAGATCTTCCGGATTCTCAAGCGGGAGAAGAACCTGGAGACTGCCGGAATCCGGCTGATTGAGGAGGCCAACCGGAACGGGGGAAGGGACAACATCTCGGTGATTCTCGTCAAGGTTCCCCCGGAGGGGGAAGGGGAAAAGGCGGAAGACTTTTCCGAAGAGATGAGAGAGCTGGAGAATCTTTCCGCCTGAATGGATCGTTCAGGGATCCGGACATTGATCCGGACATTGATCCGGATATTGATCAGACATTGATCAGACATTGATCAGGATATTGAAGGGGGAGCGCGCAGGTGCGCGCATGAGCTGTAAAGGCCGGGAAACACGTATGCTGTCTTTTCAGGACATTCCTTCGGGCGCTTGAGACATAGGTGGGTTGCTTCTATGCTGAATGCAGGAGATTTTCTTCAAAATCGATATGAGATAATCAATTGCATAGGATCAGGCGGAATGGCCGACGTCTACAAGTCGCGCGACCATAAGCTGAACAGAAACGTCGCGATTAAGGTTCTGAAGGCCGAATTTCGCGGCGATAAGGCTTTTGTGTCCAAATTTCGGATTGAGGCGCAGGCGGCGGCAGGCCTTGCTCACCCGAATATCGTCAACGTCTACGATGTCGGGGACGAGGATGGCATCTACTTCATCGTGATGGAACTGATTGAGGGGATCACCCTCAAGGACTATATCCGCAATAAGGGCAAGCTCTCAGTCAGGGAGGCGGCAGGGGTGGCCCTGCAGGTGGCCGCGGGTCTGGAGGCGGCTCACCGGAGCGGGATCATTCACCGGGACGTCAAGCCCCAGAATATCATTCTGTCTACGGACGGCACGGCCAAGGTCGCGGACTTTGGCATTGCCCGCGCGGTCACAGGTGACACCTACAACTCCTCGGTCATGGGCTCTGTCCACTACACAGCCCCGGAGCAGGCCAGGGGCGGCTACTCAGATGCCAAGAGCGACATTTATTCCCTGGGCATTACCATGTATGAGATGCTGACCGGGCGTGTTCCTTTTGACGGAGATTCCACAGTAGAAGTCGCGCTCAAGCACCTGCATGAGAAGATCGTCTCGCCCAGGCAGTATGTGCCGGATCTTCCCCGGTCCATTGAGCAGATCATTCTGAAGTGCACCCAGAAGAAGCCTTCCCACCGTTACCAGAACATGTCCCTTCTGATCAAGGACCTGAAGGAGTCCCTGATCAATCCCAACGGGGATTTTGTGCGCATTGACATTGGGACCGTCGACGCCGAGACGCACCTCTTTACCCGGGAGGATCTCAAGGCGATCAACCGCCAGGATCGAGACATCGGCAGGACCTACCAGGAAGGCTACCGGCGGACGGGAAGCATCTATGACAGGCCGGGCTATTCCGGTGGAGGAGACTACCTCGGGGAGTCATATGACAGTCCGCCCATCAGCTACGGTGGAACCCGCCACCGCTACTATGGATCCGATGTCGATGGCTATTATGACGAGTATGACCCGGAAAGCGAAGACGAGGATGATGATTTCCCGGAGGAAGACCTGGAAGAGGTCCAGCCGAAAGGGAGACCCGGGAGACCCAAGGGGAGAGGAAAAAACGCCGGGACGCACAGCACGACGGAGCGCCTGGTCACGTTGATTTCCGTGATCGTGGCAGCCGGAGTGGGGCTGATCATTCTCTACCTGCTGGTTCACTCCTTTGGCCTGATTGGGCGGAGTGCCGGACAGGGCTCGACGGAGGGGGAGTCCCAGAACCTGGTCATCGACCTCTCCACGGAGCTGGTCTCTGTGCCTTCGATTCTGGGATTGACGGAGAACGAGGCCCAGGAAAAGCTGAGAAACAGTAAGCTGGGCTACAAGTACCTGGGGGAGCAGGCTTCCTCAGACTATGCAGCGGGACAGGTCCTGAGTCAGGATGTGCAGGAAGGGATGAAGGTGAAGCCCAACTCCCAGATTGGCTACCGCCTCTCCACCGGCTCCGGCGTGATGCTGACGATTCCGGAGCTCTCCCAGAAGAGCCAGGCGGAGGCGGAAAAGACCCTGACAGACATGGGCCTTTTGGTCTCTGTCGACAATACCCGCTACAGTGAGGCGGTCCCGGAGGGGAGCGTCATCACCACGAACCCCGGTGCCGGCAGCGCGGCTTCCGAGGGAGACCGGGTGACGATCTATGTGAGCCAGGGGGCGGGCAGCCAGACGGTGCAGGTCCCGAAGCTGATCGGTCACTACGAGTCAGATGCGGTGCAGCTTTTGACCAACTATGGTCTGTATGCGTTTGTCACACATGAGTCAAGCGAGCTGGTATCTGAGGGGCTGGTGATCTCTCAGGATCTTCGGGAGGGCTCCTATGTGCCCAACGGCTCCACGATCACCATTACAGTGTCCACAGGACCCAGGGAGGAGCCTGCGGCAGACCCTGTGCCTGGTGAAAACACGGTCTGGATGTGCAATGCCCTGCTGGAGGCCCCCAAAGACTATGATGGGGGGACTGTGCGGATCACGCTGGAGCAGAATGGGATCGAAAAGACGATCTATGAGGGGCGGACAGCTTTCCCCTACATCCTCAAGGTCAGTGGGCTTCCTGGCGTGACGGGCGGGACCGCCTATGTATATGTCCTGGACAATGTCGGGAACATCATGAGCAAGACCAACTACAGTCCCATTGACTTTACGGAAGTTTCGCGCTGAAACTGCGGAAAATTGGGGATCCTGGACGGAAGAGCCGGGAGATTCAGGCTGCCTGAAGGCCTGGGGATCCGGACGGGACCGGAAGCGCATGAGCGCTGCAGGCCTGGCGGATGAAAGGAATGTGAAAAAGAGCAGGGGAGGAATGGCTGAGATCAGAGAGAAGAAAGCGGCCTCGCCGGCGGGCTCCCGCCTGACGGGAAAGATTGTGCGGGGGCTCGCGGGGTTTTTTGATGTATCCTGCTTTGAGGACGGAGTTCTCTATCGATGCCGGGCCCGGGGCATCTTCCGCAAGGACAGTTTTAAGCCTCTGGTCGGGGATGAGGTTGCCTTCGTCGTCACCCATGAGGGGGACCGGGAGGGAAATGTGGAGGAGGTTTTTCCAAGACGGAACGCCCTGGTGCGCCCGCCTGTGGCGAATGTCGACCAGGCCCTCTGTCTCTTCGCCCTGAAAAGCCCGGACCTGAACCTTTCTCTGCTGGATCGCTTTCTGATTCTGATGGGGCGGGCAAAGATCCCAACGCTCCTGGTCTTCAACAAGAAAGATCTGGGGACAGAGGAGGAGATGGACCATCTCAGGGAGATTTACCGCCAGTCAGGCTGCCCGCTCTTTTTTGTCAGCATCCGGGACCAGGACGGGACGGACGCGCTCATCAGCCGGATGCGCGGAAAGACCACGGTGCTCGCGGGACCGAGTGGGGTCGGTAAGAGCTCTCTGACCAATCTTCTCTGCCCGGAGGCCGGGATGGAGGTTGGAGAGGTCAGCCGGAAGACAGAACGCGGAAAGCAGACCACGCGGCGGGCAGAGCTCTTCCGCCTGGATTCTGCTTCTTTTTTCTTTGACACGCCTGGCTTCTCCTCCTTGATTCTGGAGGGGATTCAGGAGCGGGAGCTTGGGGACTGTTTTCCTGAGTTTCGTCCGTATGAGCCTTCCTGCCGTTTTCAGGGCTGCAGGCACCTCTCGGAGCCGGACTGCGGCGTAAAGACAGCGCTCTCTTTGGGAAAGATCCCGAAGGCGCGTTATGACAGCTATGTACAACTTCTCGGGGAGCTCCGGGATCAGAAAAAGTGGTAGAGTGGGACAGTCTGCGTAATTCTATGTCCTTGATGGAAGAGACAGTTTCCCGCAGGCAGCTTTCTGCCCTTGATGGAAGAGACAGTTTCCCGCAGGCAGCTTTCTGCCCTTGATGAAAGAGACAGATTCTGAACCTTTCGGCTACGCATTTGGAGGAGAGAAATGTACATACTGGCACCTTCGATTTTATCAGCTGATTTCTGGCACCTG
This sequence comes from uncultured Lachnospiraceae bacterium, assembly GCA_902797665.1. GTDB lineage: Bacteria > Bacillota > Clostridia > Lachnospirales > Lachnospiraceae > Porcincola. Next base: position 6,311 of record CADBUA010000531.1, read on the forward strand.
GGAGAGGATATTCAGAAAGCCCGGGATGCCGGCGCCACCTACCTGCACATCGACGTGATGGACGGGCTCTTTGTGCCCAGTATCTCGTTCGGGCAGCCGGTGGTGAAAGCGATCCGCCCCATGACGGATCTTTTCTTTGATGTTCACCTGATGGTGCAGGACCCGGAGCGCTATGTGGAAGATTTCGTGCGGGCCGGTGCAGACAGCATCACGGTGCACGCTGAGGCCTGCCGCCATCTGGACCGGACGCTGGATATGATCCGGCAGGCAGGGTTAAGGAGCGGGGTGGCTCTGAACCCGGCAACGCCGCTGAATTTTCTTGACTATGTATATCCAAAGATGGATATGGTCCTGATCATGACGGTGAATCCCGGTTACGGCGGACAGGTTCTGATCCCGGCGACCCTCGATAAGATCCGGGCGCTTCGGGAGATCATCCAGAAAAAGGGCCTGGAGATTGACATAGAGGTGGATGGCGGCATCAACGAGGAGACCCTCCGGGCTGTCTGCGAGGCCGGCGCCAATGTCTTTGTTGCCGGCTCCTCGGTCTTCAGAGGGGACATCACGGAGAATACCGCGAAGCTCATGAAGATCCTGTGTGAGATATCCTGAGAAGACCTCTGTGCGAATCCTGATGAGGAGGCGTTATGGCTGAGGCAATCATCCTCTGTGGGGGGATGCTGGAGGAGGATTTCATTCTCCCTTATCTGGCGGAGAGAGAGAAAAAAAAGGATGAGCCAGTACCCTTTGTCATAGCGGCGGACCGGGGGCTGTTCTTTCTGACAGAACACGCTTTTGTTCCGGACCTTGTGGTCGGGGACTTTGATTCGGCCCCCAGAGGTCTCATCGATCGTTTCCGGGAAGAGCACCCGGAGGTTGAGGTCCGGACCTACAATCCGAGAAAAGATCTGACAGATGGAGAGATCGCGGCGATGGCAGCCCTGGAGAGGGGATATAAAAAGATCGTCCTTCTTGGCTGTACAGGAGGCCGCGTCGACCATCTCCTGGGAAATCTGCAGCTTCTGGCGAGAATCCAGGAGGAAGGCGGATCGGGGACCATCCTCGATTCCGGAAACCGGATCACACTGCATCAGCGCCCCTTCTCAATCCTGCGGAAAGAACAGTGGGGGAACTACGTTTCCTTTTTCGCTTTTGGAGGACCCTGTGAAGGCCTGAGCCTTCTGGGCTTCCGATATCCCGTGAGGGATCTGGATCTTGGTTCAGTGGGGACGCTGACAGTCTCCAACCAGATCGAGGCAGAGGAGGGACGGGTCTCTTTTCGGAGCGGCAGCCTTCTGATGGTGGAGGCGGCAGATTCGTGATCTCCTGGAGGCCCTGACATTTGCCGCAGGCGAATCTTTCGTGCCTCCGCATATACCGCCTGCGCCTCTGGCAGATCCGAACAGTTCCCGTGATAGAGATCTGCAGTCCAGACTGGACCCTGCGACTGCTTCTACGCTTTGTGCTGGCGGCAGCCTGGAGTCACTGATGCTTGTCAGACTGCCTGCGCTTTGGCAGTCCGGGCGGAAGAGATACGCGATCTTCCGCTTTTTTTGCGCCCGGCAGGTGATTTTTCCTGCCGCTTCCTGTAGAATGACAGTCGCTGGAGAGACATGCAGGGCCTGTCCGGCAGACTTTGCGCGGGAAGGATTTTCAAAGGAATACTTGGCTTTAATTTTCGGTACCTGTCCAGCCGCAAGCTCCTTGCCAGGTA
>CADBUA010000532.1 GCA_902797665.1 uncultured Lachnospiraceae bacterium
CTATTCTATGTAATTCTATCTTTCTCTATGCAATTTCATTCTATGACAACAAAGTATGTGCTGTGTTGTGCTATGCTGCGTTATATAATATTATATTTTATTGCATTGTACTATACAGCGGTAAGATATCTTATATTGTTCTAACATATATTTCATCAGCAGATATCCAGCCTGCTTTGCGCACTTGATGCACAAAGCAACGTCACACACATCAATTATGAAGTCTTAGTATGCTTTTAATGCGGGCGTAGGAGCCTGCGCCCGGCCGAATGCCGACAGGAGCTTGCAGCCGGACAGCGTTTATTTTTTCCCTACCTTTTCCCAGTATAGTTCTCCCGGATGGCATCCTTCAAAATCTCCGGGACATCCCTGCCCTCCAGGGCCTTCAGGAAGGCTTCCCCGCTGAGGCTCTGAAGATCTTCCGCCAGGGTCTCCTTCAGCCTGTTTTCGATATAGGCCTCATCGATCAGGCTCAGGACTTCCTTCCTGGCATCATTTTCTCTGAGCCCAAGTCCCTCCACTTTCACAATGGCTCCATCCGCTGCCTCGCCCAGATCGATTCTCAGAAAACCGGTCTTCTCCTCGCATTCAGGCAAAAGGCGTTTTCTGGATCCATCGCCGGATTCCGCCTCAGCCATCCCCCTCATCCCGGGCAGCTTCTCCGCGCCGCAGAGGATCAGCTCATATCTCCGCCCCTCCGGAATCAGGGAAAGCGCTCCCGAAGGAGGAAGGATCCGGATCTCACAGCCCTCTTCCATCCAGTTGATGGAAAACTTTGTCTCCACAAAGTTCCCCGACTCAGACTCCTGGCTCAGCCCATCATCTTCATAGAGGGTGTATTCTCCATCCGCCCCGGCGCCAAAGTAAATCCGAAGGCTTTTCGGGTTTTTAAAGGCATCCGTATCCGCTTCCCCCGCCAGGGGCAGGATGCCCCCTGCCCTGAGAAGAGCCGGGATTGTTTCAAGGGTCCGGTAAAGTTTCCGCTTGACCGCCCCCTGGTAGATCTGTCCGCTGAAAAGATCCACCCATCTTCCCTCCGGGATGTACATGGAAACCCCGGCCCTTCTGAGCACCTGATCCATGGGCTCCGTGACAGCCCCAATCAGGAGGCTTTTGCCAAAGGTATAGCTCTCCGGCACCTCATACGCTGCCTCCTCGTCCGGCCAGCTATAGTAGACCGGGCAGACCAGCGGCCGGTCCTCCTCATGGGCCTCTCTCATGGCTGTATACAGATAGGGAAGCATCTGATGCCGAAGGCGAAGGAAGTCCCCTAAGATCTGCCGGTAAGGCTGCTTATACGCCCAGGGTTCCCGGTGGATAAATGGACTCCCACAGGAATGCAGTCGCATCACTGGGCTGAAAACGCCAAACTGTACCCAGCGCACAAAGCGTTCGTCATCCCGATCGCCCAGCATATGTCCGCCGATGTCATGGCTCCAGACGCCATAGCCGATGTTGGAGGCGGTGGAGGTAAAATAGGGCTGAAGCTTCAGGCTCCGCCAGGTCGTATAGGTATCCCCGGAAAAGCCCAAAGGATAGCGATGACTCCCCACACCGGCATAGCGGCTGAAGATCATGGCCCGCTTCCCTCTGGATTTCTGATCTGTGTAGTGCCAGTGATTGAGCAAAAGGAGCGGATCTACCACGTTTTTCCCTTTTCCCCGGCCCTGCTGCCAGTCGATCCACCAGAAATCCACCCCCATATCCTCATAGGGGTGCATGATTTCCTCAAAGTAGGCCTTGCGGAAGTCCTCCCGCTCGAGATCATGCTCCACCGGCGCTTCTGTCTCAGGGTCAATTCCGCATCTGTCTGCCAGCTTCTCATACATGGACTCAAAGGCCCTCACCCCATCCGCGGGATGCAGGTTCAGACTTGCTGCCAGGCCCCTCCCATGGAGGGCCTGCAAAAAGCGGGCCGGGTCCGGAAAGCATTCCGGGTCCCAGGTATAGCCCGTCCATCCGGTTCCAAAGCGCGCATCCACCTTCGTCAGATGCCAGTCCATGTCAATGACCGCCACCGAGAGCGGGATGCCCTCCCTGAGAAAGTCATCCAGAAGCGCCAGATAACTTTCCTCCGTATAGCGGGTGAAGCGGCTCCACCAGTTTCCGAGGGCATATCGGGGCAGCATTGGCGCCTTGCCTGAGAGCGCGTAGAAGTCCCTGAGTCCCCCGAAAAAGTCCCTGCCGAAACCGAAGAAGTATAAATCCAGGCCTTCCCGCTCCCGCGCATGAAAGTTTTCCCCGTCATAGACCGGAGAACTGCTCTCATCCAGAAGCGCAAAGCCCTTCCTTCCAAAGATGCCCTCCTCCAGATCGACAATCCCGTCGGTCTTGTCCAGCGTTCTGGCAGTGCCGTAGAGGTTTTCATCCGTGTTTCCAAACACATCCGAATAGCGCCAGCTTTCACCGGTTGACTTGACAGTTACGCAGAGTCCGTTCGTGCTGAAGACTTTCTCGTCGTAGGACAGAAGAAATCCACTTGTCTCGATGATCAGTCTTCCCCCTTCCCGGCGCAGTTCATGCGCAACAGGCGGAAAGTCCCGCTCCATCGCTGCCTGACTCGGGCGGTCCTCAAACAGCCCCTCTTCCTGGTACTCCAGTCGACAGAGACGGTCTGTCAGGAGACTGATGCGGTAGCTGCTGCCCTGGATGATGGTCGTTGTCATGGCTCCCTCCTTTTCGATCCCATTCCCATCCGTGTGCTCCGGATTGATCTTTATCTGCAGGCAAAGAGAAGGCTGTCCCTGGGCGCCAGTCTGAATTCAACGCCTTCCTCGCCCTCTTTCCAATGAACTGGGGCGCCGAACAGATCCAGGTCCCCCGCTGGCGCTGTTTTTCCGATCAGGCAGAGGGGAAGAGAGATCGTGGTCTCTTCTTCTTCCATGGACAGAATCCCCAGATAAGCCTCCTCCTCATAAAAACGCGCGATGGCAAGAATGCGGCCTCTCGCGTAGAGGACCATCCGTCCCCCCTTCGCAAAGGCAGGCACGCTGCGCCGAAGCTCTGTCATCTTTTTGATCAGCGAAAGATGCCGCTCTCCGCGCTCGGAAAAGTGTCCCCAGGGCATCGGATAGCGGCAGCCCGCGTCCGACTCTGTGTGACCGTCAATGGCTGCCTCATCCCCATAATAGATGCAGGGGATCCCGACCCAGAGAAGCTGGCTTGTCACCGCCATCTTCCACTCCTTTTCACTGATGGCCGGATTATTGTGAAGCCTTGAGATGTCGTGGCTGTCAAAAAGATTCATCTGACAGTCCTGTATGGCCCCGGGCAGCGTCGCGTAATGATCCTTCGTGCGCCTGACGACATCCTCCGCCTGCATCTCATAGTGGACATCCCGAAGGCCCTTTACCCGGTCCAGAAAAAGATCGGGAAGCCCCACAAACTGACGGATGATCCGCCCAAAGCCATAGTAATTCATCGGCGTGTTCCACATGTCCCCCTGAAGATATCTGGATGCGTCCGCCCAGTGCTCTCCGATGATGATCGCGTCCCGCTTCTCCTCCCGGATCGCGGCACAGATTTCCGGCCAGATTTCATCCGCAAGCTGCACATCTCCATGCCTCGCGAAGACATCTGCCACATCAAAGCGCCAGCCATCAATCCTGTAGGGCGGGCGAAGCCACTTGCGGAGCACCGCGTCATCCCCCCGGTAGATGAGGTCCCTCAGCTCCTCATTTCGATAGTCCAGAACCGGCAGGGTCTCGACCCCGCACCAGCCTTCCAGGGAACCGTCCGCCTTTTTGAAGTAATAGGGCCTTCCCTCCTGCACCCAGCGGTGCGCAATCCCCGTATGGTTGATGGAGATGTCGAGGATCAGCTTCATGCCCGCCTCATGCAGGGAGGAGCTCAGCTTTGCCAGTGCCTCATCTCCCCCGAAATGCTCATCCACATGGAAGTAATCGATGCAGTCATACTTGTGGGTCGAGTAGGACGAAAAGATCGGGTTCAGATAGATTGCTGTAACCCCCAGATCCTGCAGGTAAGGGATCTTCTCCATCAGCCCGTAGAGATCCCCGCCGTAAAACTCCATCCCTGCGGCAGTCCGGCCATCCAGCGGAATATCAGTCCAGTTCTCCCGCACGATGGTCTCATGCCCCATGTAGTGATACTGGCCAGGCTTCGGGGTCAGCTCCTCTCTCCCTGACGCAAAGCGCTCGGGGAAAATCTGGTAAAACACGGCACCGTCCACCCAGTCCGGCTTCGGATAGTCCGCCAGAAGGACAAAGTCGTGGGAATCATCCGGCAGGCTGAGGGAACTTCCCTGCTGGTTATAGAAGATGATCCGATCTTTACACGCAAAGGCAAAGTGATAGGCACAGCGCTTCTCATTCACCAGAATCTTCGCGGCATAGTACTGAAGGCCGCCCCGGATGAAGTCTTTTTTCATCTCCTTCCAGCTTTCTGCCCCGTCTACCATCTGGCGCAGATAAACGCCCGTCACAGGGGCAGATGAAAATGCCCGCACAAAAACTGTCACTTCCTCCCCCAGCTTCGGCAGGGGATTTGAGACAAAAGCCCCCGTTGTATCCGCATAAATGCTGTCAATCCAGGAAAGCATCCCTTCACCTCCATATTTGAAAAGACCCTGCAGCCCATCTGACCGGGCTGCAGGGTCCCTGTTTTTCATTCTCCTGGAAGACTTTACAAGGCAGATCCTCCTGGATGCGCCTGAAAATCGTCCAGTCAATCTTCACAGAAAAGCCCTTCCCCAAAGGATTTTTCCCCAGGGAATTTTACCCCTTGACCGCACCGGAAAGGCCTTCCACATAGAACCTCTGGAGCCAGACAAAGAGAATGACGATCGGGATTGCGACCACCAGAGCTCCGGCGGCAAACTGGGTATAGTAGGAGTCAATCCTTCTGAAGTCTGTCATCCAGTAGAGACCGACAGCCACCGTGTAGGAAGCCTGCTTGTCCCCGAAAAGCATGCTCGGGAAGATGTAGTCCGACCAGGCTCCCATGAAAGCGCCCAGCACGATGTAGACGATGATGGAGCTTGAAAGCGGCAGCGTCACCTTCGTAAAGATCTGAAACCTGGTAGCTCCATCGATGGTCGCCGCCTCATCCAGGGCCTTGGGGATCGTGTCAAAGAAGCCCTTGGTCACATGGTAGCCCATCGCGGCACCAGCGGCTCCGACAATGATCAGCGCAGCCAGAGACTGATTCAGGCCCAGGCCTTTGAGGATGTTGTAGACCGCGATCAGAGACATGAAGCCCGGGAACATTCCAATGATCATCAGGACATTCATGAAGGTCTTCCTGCCCGGGTAACGGGTACGGGACAGGATGAATGCGCACATGAGAATGATCATGGTGTTGATCACACATCCGAAGGCAGAAACAATCAGGGTGTTTACCCACCACTTGCCAAAGGGAAGTACCTCCGGGTGGCTGAACAGTTCAACAAAGTTATTAAAGGTGAAGCCGTGGGGGATAAAGTAGCCCACGTAATAGCCCTGCTCTTCCCGGAAGGCCGTCAGCACGATCCAGAGGATCGGGAAAAGCCAGATGATGCTCATGATGGTCAAAAGGATGTAGCCGATGTTGGTCCCGGTGACTCTCATGATAAAGATAAGTCCCAGATAGGCGGAGACGAAGCCCAGCCAGAAACCTGCGGAGAGATTTTTGTTCAGGAACTTTCCATAGATTCCGGCGCCTTCAAGAACCATCTTGGAGACAAAGAGAAGACTCGTCCATGCCACACAGTTCAGCGCGGAGATCACCTGCCAGGCGAAAACCCCTCTCTTGGAGGTCTTCTGGTACTGGACAATCGAAAAGACTGCTGTAGCGATGGCCAGAATCGCGGCCGCATAAAAGGAAACAGCAACATAGGAAGTTCCCCCAAGCTTCAGGAGCAGCGGCAGAAGCAGGATCACTTTTCCCTCTGCGCTGGCGTAGGGAAGGAGCGTCGAAACGCCCGAGACAATGGCCAGAACCATGGCCGCCATATAATATTTGAGGTTCAGCCCGATGATAACCTTATCCTTCATTTGCATCTTATTGGAATCCCTCCTCATTCTGGACCGCGCCTGATCTGGAGAAAGTAATCAGGGTAAAGGTCGCGGAAAGCACGAAGATGATAATACCGATGGTGGCAGCCAGGTTGTAATCGTTGCTGTCCTTTGTCAGCTTGTAGAGCCAGGTCACCAGAAGATCTGTCTTGCCGGCTCCCTTGAAATAATCGAGGGAGTTGGGAGCGCCGCCTGTCAGGAAGTAAATGGCATTGAAGTTGTTAAAGTTCCCGATCAGGTTGGAGATCAGATACGGAGTTGTCACAAAAAGCATGTAGGGGAAGGTGATCTTCCAGAAGGTGACAAAAGGATTCGCCCCGTCAATTCTTGCGCTCTCATAAAGCTCCGCCGGGATGTTCATCAGAATTCCACTGACCATCAGCATCGTGACCGGCACACCGATCCAGAAGTTGACGACAATGACCGAAACCCGCGCCCAGGTGGTGTTGGTCAGAAAAGGAAGGGCACTTTCCACCCATCCCCACTCCTGGATGAGCACGTTGAAGATCCCTCTCTCGCCCAGCATCGTCGCCACGAACCGAAGGGAAATGAAGGCTGGAATCGCGTAGGTAATCACAAACATGGTTCTCCAGAACTTCTTGCCCTTGATCCCCTTGGAGTTGATGACGATGGCCAGAATCATCCCACCGAAATAGCAGCTGAAGGTGGCAAAGACTCCCCAGATGAGCGTCCAGCCGAGCACTGGCCAGAAGGTAGAGGAAAGACGTTCAGAAGAGGCGATCAGGGTCTTGAAGTTTTCAAGGCCGACCCAGTGGAAAAGGTTTCCCGGAGGCTGATGTTCCGAGTCGTAGTTGGTGAAAGCCATCAGGATCATGTACAGAAGCGGCATGACCGTGAAGACTGAAATCCCGACAACCGGAATGGCCAGGAAAGAAAAATGGATCTTGTCGTTGAAAAGACTCTTGACATCCTCCCGGAAGTTTCTCACATGCCTGCCGGATTCGGCAAAAGCCCGGGCATGATCCCCGCTGAAGATGGTAAGCAGCCAGAGGGCAGCAATGGCGAAGGTGATGACGATGGCAATGACGCCATAGAGAAGGATCAGCATGGAGTTATCGCCGGGGACCATCTCATAGATGCCGACCTCTTCATTGAAGACCATTTCCTGGGTATGTGTGCCAAGCGTGGAAAGCTGTGCGATCTGGCCCGCGCCCGCGGTAACCATAAAGAAGATATAGACAAGTTCCGCCAGAAGAAAGATCAGGCCCTTGATCACCTGTCCGTAATGGATGTTGGCGAGACCGAAGATCAGGTAGGAAAGTTTGGAGAATATATTTCCCTTTGTAAAGATGGTGAAGAAATTTCGGTATTCCACCGGCTTTACAACGGAAGATTCCTGTGTTTCAAAATCCATGGTAAACCCTCCATCTTATAAAAAAGGAGAAGAATCCCATTGATGGAATTGAATCATTGATCCCTCTGGGATCAATGGATTCTCTGGATTCCCCGGATTCCATTGATCCCATTGATTCCATCAATTAATGGTATCTTCCCCAATCTTTCTTAAGATTACTTCAGCGTCGCGGTGACTGAATCCGCCAGCGCGTCAAGCTGCTCCTGCAGGTTATCCATGGTGATCTCCCCATGATACACGCCGTCGCCAAAGGCCTTCATCGGATCCCAGTAGCTGCCCATCTGAGAGATGGAGGGCTGGTTGCAGGAAAGAGCTGCCTGCTCATTGAGGGCGTTCGCTACGACATCCTCCTTTATGGAAGGATCCTGAGACAGACTCATCAGGACCGGGACATCCCCCTGATTCTGATAGCGGATCAGGCTGTTCTCCGGATTGCAGAGATACACAGCCAGCTGAGAAGCTGCCAGCGGATAAGCCGTGTTGGACTTGACCGCGATGGTCTTGAAATCGACGAAGTTGGTGAGCTGTACTTCGTTTCCTGCGATGTTGGCTGTCGGAATCGGGCAGGCACTCAGCTTATCGCCAAGAGCTTCCCTGAAGTCCGGAGCGGACCAGGCGCCCGTGGTGATCGCGCCAAGATTCCCGGACTTGAAGGCAGAGCTGCCAACGCCGTCCGCGTCTTCCAGATACTTCGGGTTCTGAGCCAGCTCAATCATGTAAGCCCCGCTGTTGAAGCCGTTCTCGTTGTTGAAGGTGCAGTCTGTGGGATCGGTGCCGTCCTCGCCAAAGAGGGTGGTGCCGTTGCCCATGAAGAACATCTCGGCATACCAGGAGTTGGTGATCTGGGTGGAGAAGTTCCACTTGCCATCCCCGAAGTCCTTGGCCATCATGGTATCCAGGCTCTTGACCTCATCCTCGCTGTAAAAGTCTGTGTTGTAGTACATGAAGTAGGTGTTCGGTGAGAAAGGAACCGCATACTTCAGACCATCGATGGTCACCGCCGTCAGCGCACTCTCCGGCAGATCCGCCTCGATGCTGTCATAATCCTTTGCCAGAGGCAGAAGCAGGCCCTTGGATACCATATCCGCGATGCCGCCCGAGGGGACATAAAAGATGTCCGCTGCCACGTCCGCGTCCGTCTCTACCATGGCCGGCGCCTCATCGATTCCAAGAATCGCGATCTCATAGCTGATGTTGAACTCATCATGAAGCTCATCAAAAGCTTTCACTGCGGCATCCGTATCCTCATAGGCCTCTTCCGGCACCCAGAGTTTCAGCGTGACATCGCTGCTCTCCGCAAAGGCACTGACGGAAGACATCAGGGACATGGACATGGCAGCGGCAAGCGCCACAGCAAGACTCCGTTTTTTCATCTTTACCCTCCTTTGAAAACAATCTTTAGTAAACTTGTTAACCTTCATTTCGCCTGTCTATTGGTTAATTGCTGTAAACAGTTTACCCCCTCTTCCGGCCTTTGTCAACACATTTTTTGGCCAGATCTCATATTTTCAGGAAGAGACTCCCTGAGCGCCCTGGCTTGCGGAAAGCGGCTCAGGATCCCTCATAATTCACTCCCTGCGGGCTTATGATCCGCTTTCGCATCCCTTTACAGCCCGGTTTACAAACAGGTTTACAAACAGGTTTACACCTGGAGACATGTGCATCCGCAGATTCGTTCATGGCCGGATTCCTGAAACAATGGCGGCAGCCGGGCAGTTCCCCTTCACAGACTCAGCACCGAGTCTCCCTCCCGGATCTGCACCGGGAGTACATCGTGCGCCTGAACAGCCTCTCCATCCATCATGCGGATCAGATACTTTCCCGCCGCTTCCACCTTCTTCCTGTGATCCTGCTCCACGGAGGTAAGCCTCGGATGATAGCAGGTTCCCTCAGGGATCCCGTCAAATCCGATGAAAGAGAGTTCCTCCGGGATCCGCGTTCCACACTGGCGCATTCCCGCGATGATCCAGAAGGCCAGGTCATCGCTCATGGCCGCCACCGCGGTGTATCCCTTTCCGGAGAGAGCAATATCCTGCCCCACATTTACCCCGTTATAATACTTGATGTCAGAGAGATAGATATCAGACTCTTCAAAGGGAATTCCGCTCTCCCGGCAGACATCCCGAAAGCCTTTGACCCGATCTTTCATGACGCCCGAAGAATAATCCGGAGCGGCAACAGCCAGCTTCCGGTGTCCTTTCGCAATGAGATAGCGGGCCATGAGGACTCCGCCCCGATAATCATCGATGCCCACCGTGACCAGCTCCGGATCCTCCGTGTAGGTATCCAGGTAGACCACAGGAAAGCGAGCCGCCTTCTGGAAAGTCTTCGCTTCCTCCTCAAAAACCCCCTGAACGATGGCCCCGTCAAGAATTCCATCATTGATCATGGAGAGAACTTCCTCCAGGGCTTTGCCGTTGAGGATGAGAAGGCGCAGGTTCTTTTCTCTCGCCAGCTCCTCCAGCGCCGCCACGGTATAGGCATAGCAATGATTGATCATGAAACTCGAATCGAGGGCTGCGTAGGGGATGATCATTCCGATGGTGCGAAGGGATGCCTTCAGGCCTCTGCTGCCTGAAGGCTTATAATCTGTCTTCCGGATCACCTCCTCTACCCGTTTCCTTGTTTCTTCCGAAACCTTGTTGAAATTTCCGTTGATGACATTTGAAACAGTGGCTGCGCTGACACCGGAAAGCTCTGCGATCGTTCTCAGGTTCACGGATAGACTCCTTTTCAAGCGGATTCATGCTGCTTACGACTACCAGGTCGATGCTTCTTTCGTTGGCGTGTGCTGCACACGCTTATGATATATGGTTTTGTTTATAAA
>CADBUA010000533.1 GCA_902797665.1 uncultured Lachnospiraceae bacterium
AGGCATGGAAAAGCCGTATCGACCGGATCGATCGGATCGATCTAAGGAGAAACACATCGTCAGCCCTCAGAACCTGCGCCGGCTGGAACAGGCCTGTTTCCTGCTGGCAGTATCCTGCATCTTTTTCTCTGCTGTGTATCTGCTGGATCCGGACCGCTACGGGCAGCTGCTGAACCTTGTGACCCTTCTCGGGGCATGTATGAACGGCTGTCTGGCTGTCCGCTTCGGCCTGATGAAGAAGATGGTTATGTCTGCTATTCTGGGGACGTTTTCAGCAATTGTCAGCGTTGTGGCGGCATATATTTACTTTGCGTAGAATGCCGGAAGGGAGAACAGGGACCGGAAAGCGCAGAGGAGTGCCGGAAGGACGGAGGATGCTTGCTGGCATCTGGGAAAGAGGGAGGCAGCTTTCGCTGCCTCCGTTTTCTTGCGTCAAGGACTCCTAATGATTATAATGACCTCTGATTTGATGGCCTGAGCTGATCTTTTCGTCTGCTATAATACCCGCGAGCGTGAGAATCTGCGACGAAATTGGCGCAAGCGGGCATATACCGGGAAACACCTGGCAAATTCAAATGGTTCCCGGCATAAATGGAAAAACATGAATTCTCCAGTCCGCTTTGCGCCAGGTGTGGTAATGCAGCTCAAAAGGAAAGGCCGGGCGCACATTCCATTTTTCGCTAGAAAAGGCATAGAACTGCATGAGAAATGAGATTCTGAGGGTGATGCGGTCGCGGGAAGGCTATGTCTCCGGACAGGAGCTGTGTCAGAAGTTCAATGTTTCCCGGACAGCGATCTGGAAGAGCATTCGTGCGCTCCAGGAAGATGGATATGAAATCGAGGCTGTCCCCAACAAGGGCTACCGGATTCTGGGGTATCCGGACAGCATCGCGGAGGTGGAGGTAGCCAGCCGTCTCAGCACGGAGCGCATGGGGCGGAAGATCCGCTACTTTATGAAAATTGATTCAACCAACCAGTACTGCAAAAGAATCGCGGAGGAAGGGGCAGAGGAGGGGACACTGGTCATTGCGGATGAGCAGACGGCCGGAAAAGGCCGTTCCGGCCGCCAATGGGTCACACCGCCGGGCAAGGCCATCGCCTTCAGTCTGCTGCTCCGGCCGGCGCTGCCGCCCTCCCGGATTTCTATGGTGACCCTGGTGATGGGACTTTCGGTCTGCAAGGCGGTACGATCTCTGTATGACTTGCCGGCAGGGATCAAGTGGCCCAACGATGTGGTCACTTCCGGAAAGAAGCTGTGCGGGATTCTCACTGAGATGAGTGCGGAGATGGGGCAGGTCCACTATGTTGTGATCGGCGTTGGAATCAACGCAAACCTGATGGATTTTCCGCCGGAGATCGCAGACATCGCGACCTCAATCGCGCTCGAGACGGGCAGGGACATCAATCGTGCAGAGCTCTGCGCGGAGGTATGCCGGCAGTTCGAGGAGGATTACAGGGTCTTTGAGCGGGACGGGAACCTCAGATCCCTCCTCCTGGACTATAACGCCCTTCTCCTGAACCGTGGGCGGATGGTGCGTGTGCTAGACCCCAGGGCGGCGTACAGCGGGATGGCCGAAGGCATCAGCGAGGAGGGCGAACTGCTCGTCCGGAGAGCTGACAATTCTCTCTGCCAGGTCTATGCAGGGGAGGTCTCCGTGCGCGGGATTTATGGATATGTGTGAGATGTCAAAGGCCTTCAGCCTGTAACCCCCATTTGGCGCGGACAGTTCCGGAGGGAGATAGAGAGATGGAAGAGAAGAAGGTGATTCTCTGCGCGGCCAGCGCTTATGAGAAGAAGTACTATTTCAATCCGAAGTTTTCAGATGTTCCGCAGGATATCCAGGATCAGCTGCACATCATCTCGGTGATGTTCACGGAGGATGTTGGCGGCATCATTTTCTTTTCCTTCGATGAGGAGGGGAAGCTTTCGATCTCCACCGAGGCACGGGATTCAGACTATAATTATGACGAAATCGGCGCGGCGTTGGAGGTCCGGGAGATTCAGAAGAGGCGAAGGGACATGCTGAACGGCCTGGAGCTTTATTATCGGGCAGTGTTCCTGCGCCAGAGTCTGGATCTGGAGCGCTGGATGCTGGAGTAAAGGCTGCTGAGACGGACAGGGGGTTTTCTGCAGTCCTTGCCTGAGACCTGCGTTTGCATGATTGCAGATTTTGTGTAACAGCCCAGTATGATTTGCGCGTATGAAGCCTTACAGTTCAAAAGCAAAGCCCTGGAACAGATTAAATGCGACGACAGGAGCCTGCGCCTGGCCAAGTGCCTGGACAGGAGCCTGCGACTGGACAGCTACGTTTTTCTTTCGGAGGTGGCGATGTCTCTTGAGATTGGCCCGGTCTGCCTGAAGAACCCCTATATCCTGGCGCCCATGGCGGGGGTCAGCGACCTCTCCTTCCGGCTTCTCTGCCGGGAGATGGGGGCGGCGCTTGTTTGCATGGAGATGATCTCCGCGAAGGCGATTCTCTACGGAAACCGGCATACCTGGGATCTGTGTGAGACGGAGCCGGCTGAAGCGCCGGTCTCTCTGCAGCTTTTTGGGAGCGACCCGGAAGTAATCTCGGAGATGGCGGCCAGAATCGAGGAGCGCCCTTTCGACCTTCTGGACATCAACATGGGATGTCCGGTGCCCAAGGTCGTGAAAAATGGGGAGGGGAGTGCTTTAATGCGCAATCCTGGCCTGGCTTATGAGATTGTTAGCCAGACGGTGAAGAAGATCCGGAAGCCGGTCACAGTCAAGATCCGCAAGGGCTGGAATGACAGAGAAGTGAACGCGGTGGAGCTGGCAAAGGCTGTGGAGGCGGCAGGCGCCTCCGCAATTGCAGTCCACGGGAGAACCCGGGAGCAGTACTATTCCGGCAAAGCGGACTGGGGCATCATCGCCGATGTGAAGAACGCCGTGAAGATCCCGGTGATTGGCAACGGGGATGTGACAGGAGCTGCATCTGCCCGGGCGATGATGAAGGAGACAGGCTGTGATTTTGTCATGATCGGCAGGGCGGCCCGGGGAAACCCCTGGATCTTTCGATCCATCCTGGAGGACTGGCCTGAAGATTATCTCCTTCCCTGGGAGGAAGTGAAGACTGTTGTTCTCCGACAGGCGGAGAAGACTGTGGCGCTCCGGGGAGAGTACACCGGTATCCGGCAGATGCGGAAGCACGTAGCCTGGTACACGGCGGGGAGGCGCTGCGCCGCCGCCATGCGGCGGGAGGCAGGCACAATCGAGACACTGGATGATCTTCGAGCCCTTCTTGAGAAGGGAGAGGGCTGATCGGGCCGGATTCTGGCGGTGGATGCCCTTTTTGAGCTGCCGTCATATTCACCGCGCATCTGTCAGATCCGAAGGCCTCCCGATATAGAAAGCTTAATGGCATTATATTGGTATCTGTTTGTGGGCGGATTCTATTGACTTTCCCTGCTTTCTCGGCTATAATCTTGCCTTGTGCTGACTTTGTGAGCATAGACTTCAATACGCGGGCAGAGCGGTTTATCTGGCTGCCTGTGAGTTTTGGATTTTGCCGGAAAGGGCGGTCTCATGGAAGAAAATGGTAAGAAACTCCTGACCCAGTCAGGCTACGACAAGCTTCAGAGTGAGCTGGAAAATCTGAAAGTAAACGCGCGGAGAGAGATTGCAGACAAGATCAAAGAAGCACGCGCGCAGGGTGACCTCTCTGAAAATGCGGAGTACGATGCCGCGAAGGATGAGCAGCGGGATATCGAGGCCAGAATCGGGGAGATCGAGCAGATCCTCAAGAACTGCATCGTGGTGCAGGAGACGGTCGAGGAAGGCCGGATCAGCATCGGCTCCAGAGTCTTGCTCCTGGATATCGAGGAGGAAGAGGAGATGGAGCTGGACCTTGTCGGATCCTCTGAGGCGAACAGCCTGAAGGGCAGGATTTCGAATGAGTCTCCGGTGGGGAAAGCCTTGATGGGGAAGGAAGTCGGCGACGTCGTTCAGGTCGAGACCCAGGCAGGTGTGATTCAGTACAAGGTGCTCAAGGTGGAGCACTCCACAAACTGATCAGGCTGACAGATCCGAGGACAGCGGGGAGAGTGCGGAGAACTCCCCCCGTTTTTCTTATATTGGAAGAGCTTTTGGAACTGTCCAGACAGCCTTGAGTGCCTTGCGCTGCGCGGGAAAGTACAGAATAGATATAGAGCAGATATAGGAAACAGAAGAGAAACAGAAGAAAAATAGAAGAGAAATAGAAGAGAAATAGAAATAGAAGAGAAGGACGGGCGCATATTTCCTGAATGACAGGATAGGCACCTGGTCTTGACCCTTCAGGCGCCTATGACTGGACCGCCAGGGGGGTTTTTGAGAGCAGAGAGAAGAAGGAGGAGGCACAGTGGCAAATCGCGAAGAAACGGGCCAGGCACAGGACAGAAATCAGCTGCTCCAGGTGCGGAGAGACAAACTTGCATCTCTCATGGAGGAGGGGAAGAACCCGTTCCTGATTACGACCTATGATCAGACCCATCATTCTGTGGACATCAGGGATCATTTTGAGGAGATGGAGGGGAAAGAAGTCTCCATCGCGGGCCGTATGATGGCCAAGCGTGTGATGGGGAAGGCCTCCTTCTGTGATCTTCGGGACCGGCCAGGACATATCCAGGTTTACGTGACAAGGGACCAGCTGGGGGAGGAGCCTTACGCGGCCTTCAAAAAGCTGGATATCGGCGATATTATCGGAGTGAAGGGGGAGGTGTTCCGGACACAGAAGGGAGAGATTTCCGTCCGCGCGAAGGAGATCACCCTCCTCTCCAAGAACCTGGTTCCGCTGCCGGAGAAATTCCATGGGCTTCAGGACACTGACATTCGTTACCGCCAGCGCTATCTGGACCTGATCATGAACCAGGAGGTACGGCAGACCTTCGAGAAACGGTCCGCCATCATCCGGGAGATCCGGAACTTCCTGGATGGACGCGGCTTCATGGAGGTCGAGACCCCCATGCTGGTGGAGAATGCGGGCGGCGCGGCCGCCAGGCCTTTCTTCACCCATTACAATGCGCTGGATGAGGACGTCAAGCTTCGAATCTCCCTGGAGCTGTACCTGAAGAGGCTGATTGTGGGCGGCATGGAAAGGGTCTACGAGATCGGCCGTGTCTTCCGCAATGAGGGCGTCGACACCAGGCACAATCCCGAGTTCACGCTGATGGAAGTCTATCAGGCATACACGGACTACAACGGGATGATGGAGCTGACGGAGTCCATGTTCCGGGATCTGGCCAGGAAGGTCTGCGGCAGCGGCGTCATCTCCTATCAGGGGACGACCATTGATATGGAGAGCCCCTTCCGTCGCATCAGCATGATCGACGCCGTGAAGGAGTTTTCGGGAGTAGACTTCTCGAAGATTCACACAGATGAGGAGGCCAAGGCGGCCGCGGATGAAAAGGGCATTGCCTACGAAGCCCGGCACAAGCGGGGAGATATCATCAACCTTTTCTTCGACGAATTCTGCGAGGCGCAGATGATTCAGCCGACCTTTGTGACCGATCACCCGGTGGAGATCTCGCCCCTGACCAAGAGAAAGCCGGAGGATCCTTCCCTGGTGGAGCGCTTTGAGCTTTACATCTACGGGCGCGAGATGTGCAATGCCTACTCGGAGCTGAATGACCCCATCGACCAGCGGGAGCGCTTTCTGGCACAGGATGCGCTGGCGGAGGCTGGCGATGAGGAAGCCAACCACACGGATGAGGACTTCCTGCACGCGATGGAGATCGGGATGCCGCCTACCGGCGGCATCGGTTATGGCATTGACCGCCTGGTCATGCTTCTGACGGACTCCTCAGCCATCCGTGATGTTCTTCTGTTCCCGACCATGAAGTCCCTGGATAAGAAGGGGAATGAGGCACAGGGCGACGATTCGGAAGATTCCGAAAAAGCAGAGGGGGAAGGCA
>CADBUA010000534.1 GCA_902797665.1 uncultured Lachnospiraceae bacterium
ATATCCTCATAGCCCTTGAAGGTCAGCTCTGTCTCCACCGGCGCCTTGGCCATCGCGAAGGTGTAATGGCCGCCCTGAAAATGCTCGTGGGCCAGGATGGAGCCCCCGACGATCGGCAGGTCCGCGTTGGAGCCGACAAAATAGTGGGGGAAGTCCCGGACAAAGTCGAAGAGCTTGACAAAAGCACTCCGGTCAATCTTCATCGGGATATGTTCCTTATTAAATACAATGCAGTGCTCGTTGTAATAGACATAAGGAGAGTACTGCAGGCACCAGTCCCCTCCGCCCACGGTGATCGGGATCACCCGGTGGTTCTCTCTGGCCGGATGGTTCACGCGCCCCGCGTAGCCCACGTTCTCATAGCAGAGCTGACACTTGGGGTAGGCTTTCTGAGCCGCGTTCCGGGCCGCGGCGATCGCTTTGGGATCCTTCTCCGGCTTGCTGAGATTGATGGTGATGTCCAGATCCCCATACTCCGTCGGAGCCAGCCAGCGCATATCCTTGGCGATCCGGTCGCGGCGGATATAGTTGGTATCCTGGCTGAACTTATAATACCAGTCTGTGGCCCTGACAGGATCCTCCGCGTAAAGCCCCCGGAATCTTTTCGTCACTTCAGACGGCCTCATCGTCAGGATCCCCATGACCTTCGTGTCAAAAAGGTCTCTGTAGGTGATGCTATTCTCCGGCAGAAGGCCTGCCGAAACCCCGTAGTCCGTGATCTCATCCAGAATATCCGCCAGGCAGAACTCAGCAGAGGGATCTGCCGCATCAAAGCCCAGAATCTCCGCCTCGACTTCCTCGTCCAGGACATCAATTTTCAGAAGCTCCAGCAGCTGATTGGCTGCCAGGATCCGGTCTTCGTCCTCAATCAGCCCTGTGGCGGATGCATAGTTCACGAGTTTCCCAATCGCATTCTGAATCATAGTTTCTCCTTTGATCTCACGTCTAACGACTGCCGCTTTCCATACCCGCAGCCCTCAGCATATGCGCATTCCCTGCGGTATATCTCCCTGATGTCCCCAAAACGTTTCTCGCTGTCGGGTATCGCTAACCCCTGGCAGATCTGATTGCCAGGTCAGATTGTCCTTCCATGCATTTCTATTAACTATATCATATCCAGCTCATTTACGCTCAAAAGGAATTCACAGAAGAAGATAAAGCCGAGCGTGAATATCTGCGAAAAAGGCACAGGGGCGGATATCTGCCGCTCACACATCTGGCAGATCCAAATGTCTCCCCCAATCAAGCCATCCCACCCATCGTGAACCACCCTGACTCTCTTCTCCGGGATTTCAGCTCTCTGATCCTCTGATTTACAAAGCTGGCAATCTGGTTTAGAATACGGTCTAACCAAAAGGAAAGAACGACGATAAGGAGTTCATGGAAAAAGATATGGATGGGTTAAAGCTTTACAGGAAACGCATCATCCCCGAGGAGTGTGTTCTTCTGAAAGATGACATTCTTCTCTACCGGGACAATGAGGTCATCATCACGAAGTGGAATACCCTGCATCCGAAAAAAACGCTCGATCACGGGTACTCCTGCTACTTTCTGGATCGTGGCTTCAAGATCAGCAAGTTCTATGACCACGAAGACCAGCTGATCTCCTGGTACTGTGACATTATTCAGACGGAATACCACCGGGAAGAAGACACGGACGTTTATGTCTTCACGGATCTCCTCGCCGATGTCATCGTGTATCCCAACCTGGAAGTGCGGGTCGTCGACCTCGACGAGCTGGCTGATGCCCAGCGGGATAGACGGATCACGCCCGAAGAGCTTCAAGCCGCCCTCCGACATCTGGACAAGCTTCTCAGCATCATTTATAAGGGTTCCTTTCCAGTGCTGCAGGAATATGTGAACAAAGAAGAGATAAAAGACCGCGCAAAGTAAAACAGTGCGGTTTTCTTTTATTTGAATTCTGTTTCATCTTTCTACTATATTTATGCTATATTATTTAATTCAATCATATGACATTGTATTGTATGGTATGTCATACAATACAATACAATGTCATATTGTGCTATACCATACAATATAATGCCATATTATATTATTCCATGCCATACAATGTCGTATTATAATATGCCATACCATACAATGTCATATTACATTATGCTATGCCATATTATACCATCCAATGTAATGCCATATTGCATTATTTCATGCATTTCTATATTATGGTATGCTATATCATATTTATGCATTTCACTGTATTTTTGTTGCGCCTTATTGCGTCTTATTGCATTTTATGGCGCGATCTGATTCGCATGGTTTTCTGCGCATTCATTCCTGATACTTCCAGTTCTGTCCTGCCCCAGTCTGTTCTCTTCCCCCGCGGTACAAAAAAGCCCGCTGAGGGCGTTCCCCCAACAGGCTTTTCGCATTTCATTTCACGGATTCTTCTATTTCCCCTTATTCTCCTCCATATCCGCTTTTCTTCTCGTCTGCGTTTAAAGATTCCAACACCGGATCCTTCTTTTTCGCGTCGTCCTTGAAGATATACTTGTGCTGCACCTTGTAACTCACAAAGAAAAGGAACAGATCCACGAAGACCTTAAAGCCGGTGGCACTGCCGCCTAAAACCATCTTCAGAAGACTGACCAGAAGCGCGCTGAGGAGACATTG
>CADBUA010000535.1 GCA_902797665.1 uncultured Lachnospiraceae bacterium
ATTATATTGCAATAAAACGTCATTTGATTCTTCTTTTGATTACGCTTTTTTAAATGAATTGTCGTAACTGTCCAGTCCACTCTGGCCGCTTGTCGCCGGGCGAAGCCATACAGTTCAGACGCAAAGGCCAGGCGCAGATTGAATGCGGGCGAAGGAGCCTCAGCCCGGCCGAATGCCTCCAGTCGCCTGCGACTGGGCAGCTGCGAAATGTCAGATGAGCTCCCACCAGAAGTCAAACTCCTTTCGATAGGCAGAACGGCTGGATGAAGCTGAAGAGAATGATGTTCTCCGGAACTTCCTGCTGGCCCTCCGCTTCAGATAAGCAGATGCCTTCCCCCTGCCAATGATGACAGCACGTCCCTTCTCTTTATTGAACCAGGGCCCCAGATATCGGGAGTACGCTGAGATTCTCAGGAGATGTCTCAAGTGCCGTTCTCTGTCATGAATGCGTCTCATTCTGCCTCTCATCCCACTCTCCTCCTGCAATGATGCCCGTCTCCTTCCCGCCAGCATTCTAGCGCGCAGATCTTTCGGCGTCATTGGAAGAGAAATCCAAAGCGCTCCCTGTGGAATCAGAGACTGATGCGTGCGCCTGAAAGAAAAGCATTAGGAAGTGTTGGGCTTTTCAGTGCGGAGAAGGGAGCAGGTCTCCTGCCCCTTCTACTTCTACTTCTACTTCATCGTCCATTTCTCTTTCCAGGAAGCTCCCCGCAATCTTCCGGGCAGGCCTGCCTCCTCATGGTCGAGGGAGCCTTGGCTGATAGACTGTGCCCTTCGGGCTCTTTCTGCCGTCCCGGCTGATCTCATTGAAGCAGGGCATCTTTGTCTTCCCCTCCACACACTGAAAAGACATCCATCTTCCTCCCAGATTCCTCACGATACTGGGTCCATCAAAGGAAACAGACGCTATGGTCTTTCCCTTGCGATCAAGAAATCCATAGGAGATGTAATAGTCTGTCCAGACCTCCCCTTCTCCCTTCAGCACCCACAGATCCCCAATCGCCCGGATCGCTCTGTTGATTTTTTCCCGCTCCGTCACGATCGCCTTCCGGTCGCTGCCGTTTCCCTGAAAGCTGTAGACCACGGACCTGACCTTTTTCCACGCTGTCTTGTCTTTGACAAGTTCCAGCATCGGACGATCCAGTGCCTCGGTCCTTGTGATCCTTATCCGCCGGCTGCTCTTTCCCAGAGTGGACGCCTCCGCTCCGCCTTTCACCGTTTCCGGAATTGCTCCCGCCCTGCTGAATCCCTCAGCTCCCGCAAGAGCCCAGCCTCCCACAGGCGGGAGAAGAAAGGCCGCGAAGATCAGCAGGATCCAGAACACACTGCATTTCAGCCTATGTTTTTTCATAGAAATGCCTCCTCTTCGAGATTCCCACGCTTTTTGCGCAAAGTCACACACCCGCGCGCAGCTGGATATTTCCGAAGCAGCTGTACAGTCGCAGGCGCCGTAGACATTCGGCCAGGCTGAGACTCCTTTGCCCGCATTGAATCTGCCTTCCCCTTGCTTCTGAGCTGTACTGGCACGCACAGCGACAGGCAGACAAAGGGGACCTGACAGTTGCTTATCGAATACAGCTCCTGTTCAGGCTCTTTCTGAAACGGCAAAAAGGCGGAAAGGTTTCTGCCTTTCCGCCTTCAGAATTCTACTGTGAAAGAAGTCCCGATGCCGGGAGCGGAGTCTACCGTAATCGAAGCATTGTGAAGCATGACGATGTGCTTGACAATGGCCAGACCCAGACCGGTTCCGCCGGTCTCTCGAGATCGGCTCTTGTCCACGCGATAGAAGCGCTCAAAGATTCGGTCATGCTGCTCCTTGGGGATGCCAATCCCGTTGTCATCCACCACCAGGCAGGCCTTCCCGTCCTTTTTCAGGACATTCACATGGACATAGCCACCCGGTCTGTTGTAGCGGATGGCGTTGTCTGTGAGGTTGATGACAAGCTCAGAGATCATCTCCTCCCGGCCGATGATCATCACGTCCTTCTCCGCCCGGACACTCAGGCTGACCTTGTGGGATCTGGCCGAGACCATGAGGGAGGAAGCTGCTTCCTCCGCGGTCTCCCCCAGATTCAGAGAGACAAAGGGGAGATCTTCCTCATAACTGTCCAGCTGACTCAGTCGGATGATGTCATTGATCAGGGACAGGAGCCGGTCCGCGCTTTTCCGGATCTGACAGGCCATGCGCTCCGTATCTCCAGGACCTGTCATACCGTTCTCCATCAGCTCCGCATAACCGCAGATCGCGGTCAGGGGGGTCTTCAGCTCATGGGAGACGTTGGCTGTAAAGTCCTGGCGCATCTTGGCACTTCGAAGGATATCGTCGTGCTGGGCCCGGAGACGGTTCGCGAAGGGCGCAAGCTCCGGGTAGGCCGGAACAGGATCCGGGGAGCCCAAAGTCTCCGCCATTTTCTCGATGGGCTGTACCAGGCTTTTGGTCAGCGCGCGCGCCAGAAGCACTGAGGCTATGACAATAACGGCGAGCACCACGCAGGCCGCCGGGAGCATTCCCAGGAGATGACCATAGAAATTCCAGGCAGTCTTCGAGGCCCGGAGAACCGTTCCGTTGGAGAGCTTCAGGGCATAGTAGAAGGTGCTCCGATTCAAAGTCCCGCTCTCCCGGGCGTTCCAGCCCGAACCATCCCGAAAAGCCTCCTGAATCTCCGGCCGGTCCATGTGATTTTCCATGCTCCGGGCATCCGCCTCATTGTCGTAGAGGACAGTTCCGTCCACATCCACCCAGGTGATCCGGACATCCCGCACCTGAATCGGCATTCCAGGGGAAGACGGATCATCAAAGATTCCTGTCTCCTGCAAAAGCTCCACGTCCGTCTGAATGTCCGTCTTCACCTGCGACTGAAACAGGCCATAGAAAACAGTGGTCAGAAAGGTGCTGATGAGCAGGACCCCCAGAATGGCGATGCTCAGCATCAGCCGGTTGATCTTCTTTTTCATCTTCTTTTGTTTTTTGTCTCTTTTATGTTCCCCTGATAATATCTATATGATTCTCTTATCTTCTTATTGTTATTTTCCTTTATTGTTGTTTTGCCTCCTACATTTCATTCATTTTATCTATTATATCTATTCTATCTTTTCTATCTTTTCTATTTTTTAATTCCTTTATTTTGCCTCTGTTTTTCTTTGATTTTATCTTTTTCTTTGTTTTGCCCTTCCCTTTATTATATTTCCCCTTTACTTCGTCCTATTCCTTGTTATGTCTTACATTTATTTTGCTCTTCTATTTATTATATTTTCCCTTTATTCTATTTCTTTTCGACTTCCACTTCTATTTCTTCTTGCATATCGTTCTATTTCTTTCACAGTTTCACGCCGGTCACCTGGCTAAGCTTTTCGAAGTAGTCATCATAAACTCTCTGATATTCGGCATTGTACCAGGAATCCGCTCCGGAGTGGAGATTCTCCGCGTAATCATGTGCATGGACTGTCGTTCCCTTGACCCGGGAGACCATGGCGATGGCCACGTTGGAGCAGCAATCGGAGACACGCTCGAGATCGATCAGAAGATCCAGGAAAATCGCCCCGGCATAGACCGAACATTTTCCAGCGCGCAGACGCTCCATGTGGAGTTCCTTCAGTTCTGGCCCTAAGGCGTCCACCACTTCCTCGTGAGGCTCCACTTCCTGGGCAGCTCGAAGATCCTTGTCTTCAAACGCCTTCTTTGTGAGCAGCAGGACCTTCCGGATCAGCTCTTCCAGAATCTCCAGCTCCTTCTTGCAGTCTTCCGACAGCTCGTTCCCGCCATCCTTCAGGGCCTTGGCGTAATCCGCGATGTTCATCGCATGGTCCCCAAGGCGCTCAAACTCCGTGACCGCGGTGCTGTACTCGTCAAAAATGCGGGCGTTGCTGTCCGTTACCAGGTGCGGAGACAGCTGAACCAGATAATGGCCTGTGCAGTCCGCCAGCTGATCGATGGACTTTTCATCCTCCAGAATCGCCTCATAGGTCTCCAAATCGTAGGTCTTGAGCATCTCCATGGCCTTGTTGATGCTGGCAATCGAGAGCGAGAGCATCGTCCGCAGCGCATCGTTACAGCTGCGGAAGGCCAGTGCCGGGGTCGCGAAAAAGGCCGGATTCATGGCATCTGCCAGGGCCTGATACTTCCAGGGCGTGACTTTCTCATCCTTCACAATCTTTCGGCTGATCTGCTCCAATGTGCCAAGGAAGGGGAAGAGGGTAATGGCCGTGCTCAGCTTGAAAAAGGTATTCACGTTGGCGATGCCGCCGGAGTGAATCGGATCGCTCCAGAAAGAGCCAAAGCCCCATACCGCGTGGAGAATCATAACACCCACGAAGATCAGCACCGTCTCAGACAGGTTGAACAGGATGTGGATGATGCCGACACGTTTGGAGTCTGCGCTGGAGCCGATCGCACAGACGATGGCTGTTGTCACGCAGTCCCCGAGGTAAATACCCAGGATCACCGCATAGACCGAGCTGAAGGACAGTGCGTCCGACACCGAAAGTGCCTGCAGAATCCCGACTGCCGCGGAAGAACTCTGCAGAGTGAAGGAAACCGCGGTCCCTGCCAGGTAACCGAGAAAAGGATTCTTCGAGAGGTTCGTGAAGACCGTCTCAAACATTCCGGTCTGGGACAGGGCATCCACAGCGGATGTCATGTTTAAAAGTCCGCTGAAAAGAATTCCAAAACCCGCCATGATCCCTCCGATCACGTCGGAATTTCGGATCTTTTTGGTCATCAGGATGGTAACGCCCAGAATCAAAGCCAGAGGCGCCAGGGTGGACGGCCGGAGAAACTCCAGCCACCTTGTTCCGGAGGCGTCCACATCCAAAAGGCGGATGATCTGACCTGTGACGGTGGTTCCGACATTGGCGCCAATGATGATGCCGAGAGACTGGTGCAGGGACAGAACTCCCGCCCCGACCAGGCCGGCTGTGATCACGATGGTAGCCGTAGAGGACTGGATGATGGCGGTGATACCCAAACCCAGCAGGAAAGCCGTCACCGGATTATTGGTCACCCGCTCCACCGCCCGCTTCAGGGTACCGGAGGAAGCCTCCTTCAGGCTGTCCCCCATCAAACGCATGCCGAAGAGAAACATCGCGAGTCCCCCGAACAGCGTGATCACATCAAATATATCCATTCTTTCCTCCTCTGAACTGAAACTATACCGGGGAACCATTCGGGCTTGCCAAGTGCTTCTACGGTATGTGCCGCTCGCGCCTGTACTTTACAGGTTTTCACGCTCGCAGGTATAGCAGAAGTAAAAAAAGCACAGCGTACGCTGTGCTTTTATCTTAACAGTACTCTGTAAAATCCGATACCATGCCAATGTAAAATCTATGTAAAAAACCGTTCCTGATCCAGCACGTATCCGACATTCCGAACAGTCCTGACCAGAGCACCAGCCTCCCCCAGCTTCCGGCGAAGCGTCCGGATGTGCATGTCGACGGTGCGGGTCTCCCCCTCATACTCCGTTCCCCAGACATGACTCATGATCGCGTCCCTGCTCTGGACGGTCCCGGCATGCTCCATCAGAAAGCGCAGAAGTTCGAACTCCTTATAAGTCAGGTCCACGGTCTGCCCCAGCGCCGACACGCTGCGGCTGGCCGGATCCAATAGGATTCCTCCTGACTCCAGGCTCTTCTCCCCCTCTCTCTCCGTCCGCCGGAGGAGGGCTTTGACCCGGCTCAGAAGTTCCATGACAGAGAAAGGCTTTTTCATGTAGTCGTCCGCACCGATTTCCAGCGCCCGGATCAGATCAACCTCAGCTGTCCTGGCAGTCAGGCAGATGATGGGCAGTTGAGCGGTCTGTGGGGACTCCCGGAGCTCCCGCACGAGCTCATAGCCATCCCGGTCTGGGAGCATGATGTCGAGGACACAGAGATCCGGTACCTGCCTCTTCACCTCCCCCAGAAAGTCCGCTGCTGAGCTGAAGCCTTTCACAGCATGCCCGGCACTTTGAAGGGCGATCGTCTCGATCTCCCGGATGCTCTCATCATCCTCCACCACATAAATCTCCGCCATCTGTCATCCTCCCTGCCCGACTTCGCCCAGTCGGGTGTCCCCGGCCGGGACCTTCTGCCGGGGCTCATTATAGGAAGAATTCCGTATTCCCACAAGCCAGACCTTTGAACAAAAAGGCAGAGCATCCCGCCTGAGGGGAAACACGCAAAAGGCTTACGACGCCGGCCAGGCAGTAAAGCCTATGCTCTTCATATGAAGACCTGCCTTGTAGAACAGAAGAAGATCCCATCCTGCCATCACGGACTGCAGATCTACTTCGCACATATTGACAAAGTCAGTTTTACTCGATACCAGTCTGCTGGATTTTTTCAGATCGATCTGATATCCAACCTTCTTTCCCTTTCGGATGGCGGAGGCATTGACATTCGCCCTTGCAATACAATATCCGCCCTTGGAAAAATAATAGTATAAAGCAAGCTGGCATTTCAGCGTCTTCGGATTGAGCATAAGCATCGTGGACGTCCTCCATCCATCTGCGCCATCTTCCGTATTGTCGAAAAGCAGAAAGCCGTCAACGTAGGTAACCATGTATACCTCACCCTTATACCTGACGGCCAGGTAGCGCTCCCCGCTCTGCATCATAGATGAACTCTGGCCGATTTTTCGGATCAGGCTGGAGAGATTCGATCTGACAGAGGCCTCCGCCTTATGGCTCCCGGGCAGAACCAGCGGGAAGGCCAGCAGAACCAACAGGAAGAAAGCTGTCAGAATCATCCCGCGCAGAGCTGAAATCATTTTTCTTCTCATATTCACCATCTCACTTTCTTTTTATCAACGGTTTATACCTGGTATTAAAACTGTTCAGTGCTCCCCTTGAGAGAGCGATCTGATCTATAGTACCATTATTATCCAGCGTACCGTATTCTGAAAACTTCGTCAATTTTTTCCAGGCAGAGCTAAGTGAGATCCTTCACTCACTGAAATACTTGTTAATACAATTTCCAAATTTGATTTATATGCAATCTATATATAATTTAAACATAATCTAAATATAATCAAAATATAACACCACAACAAAGATGGCCGGATTCGGATGATCCGGAGAAGCTGCCCGCTGTTGGCGGCATCGGGAAGACGGCGTTTCTCATCAGCCGCTTTCATTTTCAGAGCATGACAGGCTGTCACACTTTCATCACCTTCCTCCTTGAGACGTATTCTCATTGTAACTGTCCAGTCCGCTTTGCCGCTGATCGCCAGGCGAGGGAATGCAGTTCAAAAGCAAAGGCTGGACAGGGAGCCCAAAGGCACACCTGTAGCTGACAGACTGGAGTTTTCCCCCTCAGCTGAAGAAAGCAGGAGGACGAAGCCGAAAATGCCTCGTCCTCCTGCTATTGGATCTGGTTTATAAAAAAACAAAATGGGAATCAAAAGAGGCCTCGGAAGTCTTCACGGATCGTTGAAGACCAGCATGCCGATAAGCCCTGGGCCGGTGTTGGCGGCCAAAGATGCTGTGATCTGCTCGTCGTGGACGATGAACTCCGCATTCGGAAGGCGTTTCTTCACCAGCTCCTGCATGCGGGTGCACTCCTCCGGCGCTCCCCCGTGCATGACTGCAATCCAGGCGGGACCGTCCCCGGA
>CADBUA010000536.1 GCA_902797665.1 uncultured Lachnospiraceae bacterium
GATATCAAAAGTGCAGACCAATCAGGCTAATATATACACGATCCCCCTGAGAAATGCAACAAATGGGACAAATGGCAGACGCGGGCCCTCCCGGATCCTTTCCCCAGCCGTCAAAATCCTTAAAATTGCGCCTGGGAAAGCCTTGAAAGTCAGCATCTATTCTATTGCAACGAAAAAGGTTTCTGATTAGAATATTCCCCGAATCAGGGAAAAGGCAAGAGAGAGAAGGATAAAGCCTATGCTTAGAACAGATGTCAGAAATATCGCTATTATTGCACACGTCGACCACGGTAAGACCACTCTGGTGGATTGTCTGCTTCGGCAGAGTGGCGTGTTCCGGGCAAACCAGGAGGTTGCGGACCGCGTGATGGATTCCGGCGATATTGAGCGCGAGCGGGGTATTACCATCCTCTCGAAAAATACCGCCGTCACCTACAAGGGCAGCAAGATCAACATCGTCGACACGCCAGGCCACGCCGACTTCGGTGGAGAAGTGGAGCGTGTCCTCAAGATGGTCAACGGCGTCGTCCTCGTGGTAGATGCCTTCGAGGGGCCGATGCCCCAGACGCGTTTTGTCACGCAGAAGGCGCTGGCCCTGGACCTGCCCTTCATCGTCTGCGTCAACAAGATCGACCGGCCGGAAGCCCGCCCGGAGGAGGTCGTCGATGAGACTCTGGAGCTTCTGATGGACCTGGAGGCCTCCGACAAGCAGCTTGACTGCCCCTTTGTCTTCGCCTCCGCCAGGGACGGCTATGCAGTCCGTCAGATCGGCGATGAGGCCAAAGACATGTCGCCGCTCTTCGACACGATTCTGGAGACCATCCCAGCCCCCGAGGGAGACCCGGAGGGACCGCTCCAGATGCTGATTTCGACCATCGACTACAATGAATATGTGGGCCGCATCGGAATCGGCAAGATCGATCGGGGCACCATCAGGGTGAATCAGGATGCCCTTCTGGTGAACCACCACGACGCCAGCAAGCATGAGAAGGTCCGCATCACCAAGCTTTACGAGTTCAGCGGTCTGAAGAAGCTGGATGTCCCCTCCGCTCAGATGGGTTCCATCGTTGCCCTTTCCGGTATCGAGGACCTGCGCATCGGCGATACGGTCTGCGCCCTGGATCAGCCGGACTCGATCCCCTTCCAGAAGATCGAGGAACCGACCATTTCCATGAACTTCTGTGTTAACGACAGCCCGCTGGCTGGCCAGGAGGGGAAGTATATCACCTCCCGCCACATCCGGGACCGCCTCTACCGGGAGCTCAACACAGATGTCTCCCTTCGGGTGGAGGACACACAGGACACGGATACCTTCAAGGTCTCCGGCCGGGGCGAGCTCCATCTCTCCGTTCTGATCGAGACGATGCGCCGCGAAGGCTATGAGTTCGCGGTCTCCAAGGCGGAGGTCATCTTCAGGACCGATGAGAGAGGACGGAAGCTCGAGCCCACCGAGATCGCCTACGTGGATGTCCCAGATGAGTTCTCTGGTACCGTCATCCAGAAGCTGTCTCTCCGGAAGGGGGAGCTTCAGGGCATGGGCAAAACCTCAGACGGCCGCACCCGGCTGGAGTTCTCGATTCCTTCCCGCGGCCTCATCGGCTTCCGCAACGATTTCATGACCGACACCAAGGGCACGGGCATCATCAACACGATCTTTGACGGCTATGCCCC
Source organism: uncultured Lachnospiraceae bacterium (assembly GCA_902797665.1). GTDB lineage: Bacteria > Bacillota > Clostridia > Lachnospirales > Lachnospiraceae > Porcincola. Next base: position 1,672 of record CADBUA010000536.1, read on the forward strand.
TTACAAGGGAGATCTCTCCTATCGCACCCAGGGCTCTCTGATCGCCTTCGAGACCGGGACAGCGGTCGCCTACGGTCTCTTCAACGCCCAGGATCGCGGCGTTCTGTTCATCGAGCCCGGTGACAAGGTCTACTCCGGTATGGTCATCGGTCAGTCCGGAAAATCCGAGGACATTGAGCTGAATGTCTGCAAGACCAAGCACCTGACCAATACCCGCTCCTCCGGCGCTGATGAAGCGCTGAAGCTGGTACCGGCCAGGAAGCTCTCCCTGGAGCAGGCTCTTGAGTACATCGACACCGATGAGCTTCTGGAGATCACGCCCAAGTCCTTCCGCATTCGGAAGAAGATCCTGGATCCGCTTCAGAGAAAGAGATCCCAGATCTCCCGGACCGCAAAGGCCAAAAACGCCGAGAATGCGCAGTGAGAAGGCGGAAAGGCTGCCGGAATCAGAAAAGCAAATGGCAGAACTTCAACGCTTCCTCTGACAGTCCGCTTCAGAGATCCGGGGATAGAGGATCTTCCGGCAAATCTTTCCTTTTGAAAGGCAAAATCTGGAAGTGGAAATCCGGAAAGTTCTGAAACCTCCAGAAAAGGAATCTCCAGAAAATATAGAAACAAAAGAGGAGGGCGCCTTGCGCCCTCCTCTTTTGTTTGCGCTCTCCTCTTTTGTTTGCGCTCTCCTCTTTTGTTTTTCATCTGGCCAGGTGTTCTGCCTGCTATAACGGGAACCATTCGAATTTGCCAGGTGTTTCACCGGTATATGCCCTTGCTTTTGCTAAGTAAGCTCGTATCGTCCAGGCCAGCGGTATGTATGTTGTTGTGTCGTACTGGCATTGCTGATCTCCAGTATAAAACCCCATCACTGCCAGGTTTCGAAGCGTTCTGGCAAGCTGCAGCAGGAAAACCCATCTTACAGGAGGCTGTAATCAGTGCTGTTATCCTTATGCCAGCCCTGACTCTTTGCCCATCCCTTCAGTGCTGTCTTGTTCATACCGTTCTCATCCGTCTCCCCGTGCTTCATTGTGTTGATTGCCCAAATGAATCCAGCCATTCCGCTTGCACCGCCGACATCGTCAATCAGCATCTCGCCATCCCTGGCAGGCAATACCGGCCTGTAGGTTACCCTGACCTTGATATTGCTCTTATCCAGCATGTCCTGCGTGATCTTTCCGTCTTCCACCAGATCTGCACAGTTCAGGCTGCCTGTGATGCGGATCTTCCAGTCATCCCCGAAGTCATACTGATAGAAGAGCTCGTCCGTAAAGCTGTCTATTGTGGGCTGGCTTTCCATTGAGGAATCTTCCCCGCTCTCCAGAACATCCATAAGATCATTTTCCAAGCCGCCATCCAGCATTTCCTGACAGGTCATGACAGACTTCCCATCCTGGCAGTCATCGTTGTAGCGATTCGTACGTAAAGCAAGAACCTCCCCAATGCTCAGCCTTTCCAGGATATCGAAAGCACCGCGTTCAAACAGCCTGTCCAGCAGGATTACCGGAAGATCACGCATCTTCACGTTTTCTACTCTGAACTTTTTCACGTGCCCGTCCGCTTTCGGTGGATCATTTTTTCTGCCGTCCCAGCCATACACCGACTTGCAGCGCATAGGTCTCGCCTCTCCGTCATACCTTCCATCACTCCAATAAACCCCATACTCCACATAGTATTCCCTGTCCAGATCAATTCGCTTCAAGCTCTCCCGACAGGAGATCAGGCGTTCATCCCGGCACTGAGACACACAGGGACCCCTGTATTTCTTCCGCAGCCAGTTCTTAATACTCCCCCCTTGTAGTCATCCGCCCAGAATTCAGCAAACTCATGCATGAACGGAAACCTGTAGATCACACCGACCTGATGCATCCACTGTTCCACCGATTCCGTAAATTTCTCCGCATTCTCCTCCGGTAAACAGAAGCGATGTAAATGGGTGTTCTGCCATCCGAAAGCGCGCTGGATCACATAGTGAAGGGCATAAAGTGGGAGGTCATCCGATACCAGGATATCCCGGCTGATGGTATCTCCCTCCATTCCTCCGTACTTGTGCATGATCTCTTTTCATGATCCGTAAAATCCGCCAGCAGCTCCAGATGCAGCCGGATCATATTCCTGGGCTCAAAAGGGAGATTCTCTCCGTACAACTCTTCTAA
>CADBUA010000537.1 GCA_902797665.1 uncultured Lachnospiraceae bacterium
CCTGCCAGAAAAAACAGCACAGATCCGATATGAGTCCGGCGCACGCTTCGATCTGAAAGCTTGCCGGCATCCAGGATTCTTGCTATAGTAGCCAGAAGAAAATCTGCGCTTTTATGCGGAGTTTTTTGGCCATATCGGGCTGCATCTGGGGGTGTTTCATGACGGGAATGGCTGCTCTCGCAGCGATTCTCACGAAATGGAGGAGTTTGATCTGATGAAAATGCGTTTGGTGACGAGAAGTGACTTTGACGGGCTGGTCTGCGCGATGCTTCTGAAGGAGCTCGACATGATCGACGACATCAAGTTCGTGCATCCCAAGGATGTACAGGACGGGAAAGTGGAGCTGACGGAGCGGGACATCACGACAAATCTGCCCTTTGACCCGCGTGTGGGACTTGCCTTTGACCATCACGAGAGCGAGCTGATCCGCAACGAGGAGGATACCTTCGGCGGCAAGTTCATCTGTCTGGGTGGAGCTAAGTCCGTTTCCCGCGTTGTCTACAACTATTACGGAGGGAAGGAGCGCTTCAAGAACGTCCGGGAGGAGATTCTGGATGCAGTTGACAAGGGTGACAGCGCGGACTTCACCATCGATGAAGTGCTGCACCCGACAGGCTGGGTTCTCATGGATTTCCTGATGGATGCCCGGACCGGTCTCGGCCGTTTCCACCAGTTCCGCATTTCCAACTATCAGCTGATGATGAAGCTCATTGACTACTGCGTGAACCATACCATTGAGGAAGTTCTGGCGCTGGAGGATGTCAAGGAGCGCGTGGACATGTACTTCGAGCAGCAGGAACTGTTCCAGAAGCAGCTCCGGGAGGTTGTGAAGATTCACGACAAGGTGGCTGTCATCGACCTGCGTCCGCTGGATGTGATTTATACAGGCAATCGCTTCATGGTCTACGCGATGTGGCCTGAGGTGGAAATGAGCGTCCATATCGCCTGGGGCTTCAAGAAGCAGAACACGGCTGTCATGATCGGCCGGTCAATCTTCAACAAGGGCGGCACAGTGGACATCGGTGAGCTTTGCCTGAGCTATGGAGGCGGCGGACACGCGAACGCTGGTACCTGCCAGCTGGACAATGACCTCGTGGATCAGGAACTCCCGACCATCATTGAGAAACTGAACCAGCATCCGGAACGGCACGAGTATTGATCATCAGGACGATCAGGGAGGCAGTGACAGGTGAATATCACGATAACGGGGAATCTTGGGTCCGGGAAGACTTCTGTCTGCAACATTCTCAGGGAGAAGGGCCTGGAGATCATCTCCGCCGGGGCCATCTTCCGGGAAGTGGCTGACGAGAAGGGGCTCAGTATCGTCGAGCTCAATGAGCTGGCCAAAAAGGACCGCAGCGTCGATGATCTGGTTGACGCGAGGAGTGAAAAGCTCGGGCGGGAGAAGGACGGAGCAGTCTTTGATTCCAGGCTTGCCTGGCACTTTGCCGGGGAGAGCTTCAAGGTGTTTTTATGTGTCTCCGCGGATGAGGCCGCCAAAAGGGTCTACCATGACGCCGTGAGGAACGCCGAGACTTACGCGTCCGTGGAGGAGGCACGGGAGGGGCTGAATGAGCGCGCGTCCCTGGAAAAGCGCCGCTTTCAGGATCTCTACGGCATCAACTACTACGACGCTGGAAACTATGACCTGATCATTGAGACCACCGCGGCCTCACCGGAGGCGATCGCGGAGGAGATCCTGAAAGAGCTCGATCTCTATGAGAAAGAAAAGTTCCCGACCAGGGTTAAGCTGAACCCGGAGTCCGTCCTGCCTGCGGCAGAGCTGACGGAGAAGGACAAAAGCCTCCTGGAGCGGATAATCCGCGAAGAAAAAGAGACTGGCAGATCGAGACGGATTTCAGCCAGGATCTTCGAACGGGATGGATATCTGATCGCGTCGGGCCTGGACGGTGGAGAGAGCATCTGCCGCGTCCTTGCCGCGGCGGCCCTGGGCTGTCCCTTTGTGGAGGCGAGCTTTACGGCGCCCGAGGAGGGAGCGCCTCTCTCGAAGGAGGCCTATGAGGCAGCGGAGGGCCTCGGGGGATTTCACTATCGGTCCACGCCGGCAGAAAAGCCCATCTCCAGTCAGTACAGCCTTGAGTTTGATCATCTGTTTTGAGAAAAAATCCCGCACAGCGTGCGGGATTTTCTTTTCCCCGGAACTCCGGGGAAAACGCTTTGTAACTGTCCGGTCCGCTTTGCCGCTTGTCGCCAGGCGAGGCCATACATAAAAAAGCAAAGGCCGGGCGCACATTGAATGCGGGCATACAGATGTCAAAGCGGCAGGGAGAGGGCAGACAGGCACAAAAGGAGAAA
>CADBUA010000538.1 GCA_902797665.1 uncultured Lachnospiraceae bacterium
ATAAGACAGCCACAGGCACAAGATGAAAGGCATATTTCCTTTCAGAATCACAACACAGAAGGAGGTTCAGCATGAAAAGAAAAACATGGTCATTTCTGCAGGCAGGGATTCTGTTGCTGTTTCTCACAGGGATCACGCCACTATTGACCGGGGGCATGCGGGCAGAGGCGGCGGTGTGCCGATATGAGAACGGCTATATCAATTGCTCCCCCGCCTACAATAACGGAACAGTGCCCTGGGCTGTAGATCTCTACCGGAACAGCAATACAGGCATCTATCCTTACGGATACAGCTACAGGGGCTACCCCGCCGCCTATTCTGGGGTGATGGTGATTGTCTCTGACCAGACCACGCTGACAGTGGATGCCAGGAGCAATGGAAGCGCCCGGGTGACAAGAGTGATGACGAACAAGAACGCTGTCAAGGTTCCGGATTATGTTGTAATCAACGGATACCCCTATGCGGTAACGGAGATCGGCGCTTACGCCTTCTCTGCCTCTCCCTATCTGAGCCAGGTAACGCTTCCGCCGACCGTCAACGCCATCATGTCCGCTGCCTTCTCCAACGCGGCGTACCTTTCGAAGGTCACGATCAGCTCCAGCGGGACCCTCATGATCAAGCCCGGCGCCTTTCGGCGGGCGGACCGCCTCCGGGTGATTCAGTTTTTAACGATGCCGGCGAATCTGAAGATGAGCATTGAGACCTTTTTGGGCTTTGACAGCAGCAAAGCCTCGATCAAGCTTCCGATCAGCACGACCGATCAGAACCTTGACGGGATGAAGAAGCGGATGAAGCACGCGGGTTTTAGCGGGAAGGTGGTCCGAAGAATCCACTGATGTGCCAGGGAAGTGCCCAGGTCTGGCGGAGAATGTCTGCAGGCAGGATTCTGGATTTCAGATCCGGGAGTCCTTCCTGGACGCTGGCCATTTAACCTTGCGACCAGCAGGAGTTGCTCTCTGCGGTTTCTGGCCGCGGTATATGCAGAGAACCATCAGGGCTTGCTGGCATACGATCGCTTTATGCCAGATCTCGCCTGCTGGATGCTTTTTGTCAACGCAGGCATAAGCACAGAAAAAGGAATCAGGAGGGAAACAAATGTTCCGAAAGATGAGGAGATTCAGGCAGGAGATCAGTGAGGAGGAATGCCGGGAGATTCTGAAGACGGAGATGCGCGGCGTCCTGGCTGTAAAAGGGGAGGACGGCTACCCTTATGCCCTGCCCATGGATTTTCTCTACGACGCTGGGAAGCTTTACTTTCACTCCGCAAGGCAGGGACATAAGATCGACGCATTGAAGGCGGATGACCGGGTCTCCTTCTGTGTCTATGACAAAGGCTTCCGGAAAGAGGGAGACTGGGCTTTGAATATCCGAAGTGTCATTCTCTTTGGGAGGATCCGCCTGATGGAGGACACGGAGGAGGTCATCCCCATCCTCAGGAAGTTTGGCCTGAAGTATTACCCGACAGAAGAAAGCGTCGAGAAGGAAATCGCGAAGGACGGCAGCAGGGTGCAGATGCTGGAGCTGACCATTGATCACATGACAGGGAAACTGGTCAATGAGTCCTGAAAAAAGCCAGGGGCATTTCAGGTTCATTTTCCGTAAACTGCCAGTACGCTTTTCGCACATGCTGCGCAAAGCGTGGTAATACATTTCAAGAGCAAAGCATTTTCAGGCTTTCCGGATGCGGATCCGTGATGCCGCAGGAGACTCTTTCAGGATCTGGGCATCCGGGATCCGGGGGAAGTTCACTCCAGAAAGGGAAAGGCCAACAGATACCCCAGTACTTGCATATATGTTTAAACAGATTTAAACTTTTATAAGTCAAGGTCTTTCGGAAAGCGGATCCTGAGCGGCTTTTCATCAGGACAGCACGGGGGATCCCCGCGGCGGACAGATGATGCGGTATCCCTTTCTTCCGGCAGGATTCACTCAGGAGGAGCCCGGATCTTTCTGATCTTTCAGCGATCAGCTATTCCCCATTTACAGTCATCATGGAGCAGATCAGCAGATAAGGAGAATAATTAAGTAATTAAAAACATTGACATTAGTGATTATATGTGTTTGAATATACTCATGGGAGGATACTATTTATGAACA
>CADBUA010000539.1 GCA_902797665.1 uncultured Lachnospiraceae bacterium
AGATTTGCAATCGAATGAATTGTGAAGGATGTAAGCAGGTTATTTTGAATCTTCAGTTGAAAATGATAGAGAATAACCTGACAAAAACAAGTAAAATAAAAAGAGTAATAAAGCAATAAAGCAATAAGTCAGCAAACCATTAAGTCAACAAAACAATAGGCTAAATCAGGAGAAGCTAAATTAAGCCAGATAAACTAAACAAAACGACGCTATACTAAGCCTGATCAATCAATAAAATAGTTCTATAAACTTAAAATGTGCGACATATTTATTTGAAAAGAAAAAATAATATGGAGTACTTCTATTAAAAGAGAATTGATTCGTAAAAAGATGAGGCGGTTTTAAAAATATAACTGTCCAGTCATCTTCGCGCAGTTTGCGCTGAGCGTGCAGAAGAAAGAGGGAAGGATGGGCGTACATTTTATGTGGGACATGGAGCCTGCGCCCGGCCGAATGCCTCCAGAATCTTGCGACTGGACAGCTACAAAAACCGAAACCGCATAAAAACATATGGAGAATAACAAACCATCCGGCTTAGCTGGTACTTGGGAGGTGCTTTATGAAGTGGATGGTGAATGATTTAACGACTGGATCCCTGATCACTTCGGTCCTGGGTCTGGTCCTTCTGATTTTTCCGAAGCTGACCAATAAACTGATTGTGCTTGGAATCGGCCTTGTGCTTCTTTGTTATGGAATCTACCGGATCGTTCGATATATGACTGCCGGTTTGAGGGCCTTTTCTGAGTACGACCTCTCGTACGGTCTCATCGCCGCCGCAGGCGGCGTGATCATGCTGATCTACTCGGACGTCGTGATCTCGATTCTGCCTTTTCTGTTCGGGCTTCTCCTGATTGTCGGGGGTGCGGTCTCGGTGCAGACAGCCTTTGACATGAAGCGTTTTGGCCGGGAGAACTGGATCATGCATCTGATTTTTGGGATTGCTTTTCTCATCGTCGGTGCGGTTTCCATCCGGAACCCGTTCAAGGCCGCGGAAGTTCTTACGAGATTTGTGGGCGGATCTCTCCTGGTGGAGGGGCTGTATCTCACATCCGTCTCCGTATCCAAGGATGAGATGCGCCGGAGCGGCGCATACAGATCAGGCAGGTTCGGAGGACTGGATCCGGAGGATCCAAATATCATAGACGAGGAAGACGTGAAGGCGCGGGGAGAGTGAGCGCAGCGGAAAGAAGGGATATCATGGCTGACAAAGGAAAGTATTACATCACCACGGCAATCGCCTACGCTTCAGGAAAGCCCCATATCGGCAATACGTATGAGGTGATCCTGGCGGATGCCATCGCCCGCCGGAAGCGGAACGAGGGATATGAGGTCATGTTCCAGACCGGAACAGATGAGCACGGTCAGAAGAACGAGATCAAAGCCAAAGAGGCCGGGATCACGCCGCAGATGCTGGTGGATCAGAACAGCTCTGAGATCAAACGCATCTGGGATCTGATGAACACAAAGTATGACCGCTTTGTCCGCACGACGGATCCGGAGCATGTTGGGAAGGTCCAGAAGATCTTCAAGAAGATGTACGATCAGGGCGACATCTACAAGGGCTACTATGAGGGCTGGTACTGCACCCCCGATGAGTCCTTCTTCACCGATTCTCAGGTGGTAGATGGAAAGTGTCCGGACTGTGGGCGTCCGCTCACGAGAGCCAAGGAGGAGGCTTACTTCTTCAAGATGAGCAAGTATGCCCCCAGGCTCATCGACTACATCAATAGCCATCCGGAGTTCATTCAGCCTGAATCCCGCAAGAACGAGATGATGAACAACTTCCTGATCCCGGGCCTGCAGGATCTCTGTGTCTCCCGGACCTCGTTCTCCTGGGGCATCCCGGTGACCTTCGATGAAGGTCATGTGATTTATGTATGGCTGGATGCTTTGACCAACTACATCACCTTCGCCGGGTATGATGTCGACGGATCCAGCGAGCAGTATAAGATTGACTGGCCGGCAGACCTTCACCTGATCGGGAAGGATATCATCCGCTTCCATACGATTTACTGGCCGATCTTCCTGATGGCCCTGGGAGAGCCGCTCCCGAAGCAGGTATTCGGGCATCCCTGGCTCCTGATGTCGGACGGCAAGATGAGCAAGTCGAAGGGGAATGTCCTCTATGCCGATGAGCTCGTGGAGTTCTTCGGGGTTGACGCGGTCCGCTACTTCGTGCTTCATGAGATGCCTTTTGAGAACGATGGCGTGATTACCTGGGAGCTGATGGTGGAGCGGCTGAACTCTGACCTGGCGAACACCCTGGGAAACCTGGTCAAGCGCACGATCTCCATGAGCAACAAGTACTTCGGAGGTGTTCTGACATCCACCGGGGAGACCAGATTCCTGACGGATGGCGTCGAGACGGATCAGGCTGAGATTGACGCGGATCTCAAGGAGACCGTTCGGAAAGCCGCCGAGGCGGTTCAGGCAAAGATGGATGAGCTCCGTGTCGCGGACGCGATCACCGAGATCTTCCAGCTCTTCAAGCGCTGCAACAAGTATATCGACGAGACCGCGCCCTGGATCCTGGCAAAGTCCGAGGAGAACCAGAAGAGGCTCGCAGAGGTTCTCTACAACCTGGCGGAGAGTATTGCCATCGGAGCGGAGCTCCTTGAGCCCTATATGCCCGAGACTTCGGCCAGGATCCTGGATCAGCTCAGTGTGAAGGCACGTGGGCTTGACGCGATGAATCAGTTTGGCCTCATCCCAGCAGGGACCAGGGTCACGGAGAACCCGGAGACACTGTTCGCCCGGAGAGACCTGAAGGAGGTCATGGCGGAGGTCGAGAAACGCCACCCAGGAATCCGGGAGGAGGAGACCAGGGCGGAGGAAGCTGCCAAAGAGGGGCTGAAGAAGGCTGAAAAGAAGGCAGAAAAAAAGGAAAAGATCGGAACGGATGCGCCGTCGGAGCCGACTATTGAAAAGCAGCAGACGGATCTGAGGAAACCGGAGATCAGCATTGATGATTTTGAGAAACTTCAGATTCAGGTCGGAGAGATCATAGCCTGTGAGGCGGTGAAGAAGTCGAGAAAGCTCCTCTGCTCCAGGGTCAGAATCGGGGACTCTGAGCGGCAGATCCTCTCCGGCATCAAACAGTGGTATAGCCCGGAGGAGATGGTCGGGAAGAAAGTCCTGGTCATCACAAACCTGCAGCCGGTAACCATGGCGGGGAAGGTCTCTGAGGGCATGATTCTATGCGCGGAGGACAATGAGGGGAACCTGGCTCTGGTGAGTCCGGAGAAGCCCATCAAGTCCGGATCTGAGATCAGATAAGAGACGAGTAGAGGGCTGCATGCTGCCTGGACTGGGTGCTTCCTGGGAAGAAGGGGAAGCGGCCGGAAAAAGATCAGGCATCGTCCAATCTTTGCAAGATGATCGGAAGAAAAACCGGGGCCGTTGGGCTCCGGTTTTTTGAAGGAGGTTGTATGGACTTCGTAAGTATAAAAAACAAATAGAAGGGGATGAAGAAATTGCTAAAGAGCTTCAAGACGGAAATAAATCCGA
>CADBUA010000540.1 GCA_902797665.1 uncultured Lachnospiraceae bacterium
CAGAATGTAGAACGCAGAATGCAGAACACAGAATGTAGAACGCAGAATGCAGAACACAGAATGTAGAAAACAGAATGTAAAAGACAGGAAATAGAATACTGAATATAAGGTATGAAATCCAGAATATGATACACAATAGAAAAAACAGGCTGCTTTCCGGGCAGGAGAGCGGCCTGTTTTATTTTTGGATTATTATATAAAATGAAACTATTAAATCGATAACATAAAGCAAATCGAAATGTTTCAGGAAATAGCATGCGTAAAGCTGGCCTGCTATGGAAGTTCATGTTGGCATCAGCTTTGGCAGCAGCAATCAGATGATCGCTGCTGAAACTGCTGCATCTTCAGTTTTTGACCGCTGAAGGATCCTTGCGCCTGCCCAGTTGAGGCGCCTTAAGGGGCGAGGCCGGGCGCAGACTCCTACGCCCGCATGAAATGTGCGCCCGGTCTTTCTTTTGCGATCTATCACCACGCGCAGCGCAAAGCAGACTGGACAGTTACGCCTTTTAGAGCTCGGCGATGGCCTCAATCTCGCAGAGGGCTCCGCCCGGGAGATCTTTCACAGCAAAACAGCTTCTGGCCGGCCTGGAAGTGAAGTACCTGGCGTAGACTTCGTTGAAGGCTTTAAAGTCAGCGATATCGGCGAGGAAGCAGGTTGTTTTGATGACTTTCTCGAAAGAAGTTCCCGCAGCTTCCAGGATTGCGCCGACGTTTCGGCAGGACTGCTCGGCCTGGGCAGAGATGCCGCCCTCCGCGGTTTTTCCGGTATCCGGGTTGATCGGGATCTGACCGGATGTGAACACGAGGTTTCCACTGATATAGCCCTGAGAATATGGGCCGATTGCTGCCGGTGCATGGGCATTGCTGATGACTTTCATCGCTTTCTCCTCCTTCAGATTTCTCTATTGTCCTTCATCCGCAGATTCTGCGGGATGTTTCTGTTTTATATTTTACCAGAGCCCTTATACCGGGGCAACGGTGCTGCAGCTGACAGCCCGGATTGCTCACAGAATGGGCATGGAGAGTCTCGAAGGGAAGACGCAGATTTCAGGAGTTCCTCATCGATTGACACAGTCGGGCATATTGGGATATAGCGGCCACGATCTGGCAAATCCAACTGCTTCCCGGGATAAAGGCCTTGCTGGGACGACTGTGATTTTCAGAAAGCTGAGGCAGCTGGGAGAGGGTCCATGAGGTGTCTCTCTGGGGCTTGACAGGGAAAAACAGGTATGATATCTTCTGGATAACAAGACATAGTATTGAAAACCAGATGATAAGGCTTTTGAGTTCAATTCAGCCCGATGAGAGAAAGATGGGGGGAACAGAGAGCCATGACAGGAGAAGATATGAACCAAGGTGTATTGTACAAGGAAGCGACGAAGTTCGGGACGCTCCCGATCAGCATTGACCTCAAGATCCGCGAACCGGGTTCTGCCCTGACGCATCTTTGCGGATTTATGGCAACCCTGGTGGCAACTCCTTCTTTGCTTCAGCGCGCCCATCAGCTGGGCGCCCCGGCATCCTTTTTTGCCTGTCTGATCTTTGCTCTCAGCGCGCTGGAACTTTACGCCGCCAGCACCCTCTATCACACGGTGGTGGCGGGGGAGCGGATGACGACGATCTTCCGCAAGCTGGACCACTGCAGCATTTCCATCCTGATTGCAGGCACCTACACGGCGATCTGCCTGACGGCGCTTTCCGGAAAGGTCGGAAATATCCTCATGGCAGTTGTCTGGATATTGGCGGCTGCCGGGATCATTGTCAAGATTTTCTGGATCACCTGCCCGAAGTGGTTTTCATCCCTTCTCTACGTCGCGATGGGATGGACCTGCATCTTTGCGATGCCAGAGGTGGTCAGTTCCCTGGGACATGATGCCTTTTTCTGGCTCCTCGCCGGCGGGATTGCCTACAGCGCCGGCGCTGTGATTTATGCCCTGAAGATCAGGAAATTTGATCAGGCCCATCCGGCCTTTGGCTCCCATGAGATCTTTCACCTGTTCATCATGGCCGGAACGCTCTGCCATTACATTCTGATGTACGGCTATCTCTCGAGCTGGGGATGAGATCAATAAAGGATTTGCTGCCGCGAAGGCATCCGAAAACAGAGGACACGCGAACATTTCACCAGGCGCCAGGCGCCTGAAATCCACTCCATGAGCATCATACAGAAAAGGCCGGCATCTGCCGGCCTTTTCTGCAGTCTTTTTTGTATCTGCGAAGTACGCTTTGCGCCGAGCGGACTGGACAGATACCTTTTTTTCTTTCCGCTCAAAGTCTGTTCTGAAATTCTGATCCAGTCCTTTTCAGTCAGAGAGAAACCTTCAGCTCTCTGGGAGAAAGATTTTATCCCCATAGCGCGTGAGCACCGTCATCAGAATACACCCAAGGATTCCGCAGCTGATGATTTCCCCCAGCCCGACAGTCAGCATCTGAAGCGGAATTGGAAGATTCACGCCGTAGCCGTAGTAGAGGACAAAGGGGATGATGATGGTGTTCGCGGCGATTGGCGGCAGCGGAGCCAGGTAGCGAAGCTTGCTGTCAGGCGCAGTGGCTTTTCCGATAGCCCAGGTTCCAACAGCGCCGATTAATGTCGCCAGGCTGCCGAAGATGATATCAAGAGGGATTGCTCCAGCAAGCAGGTTGGCCAGGACACAGCCGACGAAGAGCCCAGGGACCGCTGCGGGGGTGAAGAGGGGAAGGATGGTCAGCATCTCGGAGATGCGTACCTGAACTTCCCGGAAGCTGATCGGGGCGAACACCCAGGTCAGCACGACATACAGTGCCGCGATGATCGCAGCCTGTGTCAGAAACAGGACTTTTTTGTTTTTCATAGATTGTTACCTCCCGTGGTTTTGTTTAGCGTGAGGATGGCTTCAAACTCACGGCGCTCCAGCCTTTGGAGCAGCGGGGCACAAGATAACACAGAGGGAGGAAAATATCAAGAAAAAACACTTCCTGTTTATGACTCCAGTCAGGCGGTTTTGCTTAGGCCTTCAGAAGTTCGCTCCGCCTGTCGAGAATCGCTTTCACCGCACAGCAGGCTGGGCAGTCACAGTAGAGAGCACCGCCTGCTTTCAGATCCCTGGCATGGGCGAGGAAGGAAGAGGCGCCTTCCTCTCCGAATACTGCTTTGGCCCGCTCTGATCCCGCAAAGGCGATAAGGTCATCGATCCCGGTGATATCTTCCTCCAGTTCCACGATATAGGAGGCAATCGCCTCGTCCGCCTTCTCATCTGACACTGCCTGAAGGAAAGCTTCTGCTGCCGCTTTCCCCTCCGGGCAGCACATCGGTGCGGCAAGCAGTTCATTTGTCTTTTCTGTGACATATGCAAGAAGTTCTGAATTCATGTTTTCCCCTTTCTACTGAAAGAAACAGAATGCCGGTTCTATACCCGCGAGCGGGCATATCCCGCAGAAGATACTGGGAAATCCAAAAGGTTCCCGGTAAAGCCACAAAAAATGTGCAAGCGGGTATTTTTCAGGATGAGCCCCGGCAGATGCAGATGCTGACGCTTCCGGGTATCAGAGCCTGAAAGCGGATTTCATAAATGGAGACTTGAGAAAAGCGATTGAACCCTGCTTTCCATCAATCTCCTGAATACTCTCAGAATCTGTCTGGTTCTATAGGGCAGATCCTGCTGCGCCTCGGGAGATAGTATAGCACAGATTCCATAAGCAGGAAAAAGGGAAAAGCTGCGGCGCTTGAATAATACCAGACAGAAATCATATAAAGATTATACACCCGCTCTTTCAATCCCATGATGGTTATGGTATAGTGCTAAAAAAGGGAAAGGAGGACCGATATGGTTCCGGAACAGGGATGGAAAGTGGGAGCGAAGGAAGCGAAGGAAGCGAAGGA
>CADBUA010000541.1 GCA_902797665.1 uncultured Lachnospiraceae bacterium
ATAAAAAAGATTGAAAGAATTGCAGTCGCCTGACATGTTTGATATACTTCATTCTATGTGAGATAAGGGCTTCCGGGAGCTACCGGGTCCTTAGCTGCTTTGTTTTCACAGACGGTTGTTTCTACGATATGAATGGATGGAGGAAAGACAGAATGAGCAAGCTGACAAGAAGAGATTTTCTGAAGAGCGCTCTGGCTGGCACGGCCGCAGCCGCGGCAGCAGGAGTTCTGGGCGGGTCGGTGTTTGCCGCTGAGACAGAGGCCGAGGGAGCCTATATCCCCGGGACCTACTCTGCTTCTGCGGATGGCATCAGCAGTAAGGTGACGGTCACCATGACCTTCTCCGAGACAGCCATCACAGAGGTGACTGTGGATGCCAGTGGGGAGACTGCATCGATCGGCGCTGCTGCGGCCGAGGAACTTCAGAATCAGCTGATGGACCTTCAGGGAAGTGAGATCGACGGTGTTTCCGGTGCGACGATTACCTCTGTTGCGGTCAAGAAGGCGGCGGCATCCTGCATTGCCCAGGCAAAGGGCGAGGCAGTTGTCGAAGTCAAGCAGCTGGATGAGGGCAGTGAGGAGGACTGGCTTGGGGTTGAGCCGGACATCGATGAGGCTTCCATCGCGGATACCTGGGAGACCGATATCCTGATTGTCGGCGCAGGCAACGGCGGCATGTGCGCAGCAGCTTACGCGGCAAAGAACAAGCTCAACTTCAGAGTGATTGAACAGAACGATGTGGTGCAGGATACCAGGCACTGGTACGGCGCCATCGACAGCAGCGCGGCGAAGGCAGCGGGGGCCGAACCGGTCAACCGCAAGAGACTGCTCTCTGAGATCAGCCGCTATGCTTCCGGAAAGTGCGACCAGAGGGTCGTCAGGGTATGGATTGAAGAGTCCGCGGCCATGCACGACTTTGTATCGGGCATCCTGGAGAACGAGCCGTACAACTATAAGTGCGACTTCACCGCCGGAGAGGAAGCCCGCTGGCCGGATAGCGAGGAGTCTTCGGTCTACCTGTACCCGGAGGAGGAGCACAATTACCGCGCGTCCGAGTCTGAGTACGGCCTGGACCGCAACCAGGTCTTCCAGGAGGTTGTTGAGCAGGCTGGCTACAGCATTGATTTTGGCTACAGCCTGGTAAAGCTGGAGAAGGATGGAAACCGTGTGACCGGCGTCATCGCGCAGAAGGTTGAGGACGGAAGCTTTGTCCGCATCAACGCGGCAAAGGGTGTCCTTCTTGCCTGCGGCGGCTATCCGGGAAATCCGTACATGATGGAGCAGCTGGACCCGCTGGGAACCTCTGTCACCACAGCCTGCAGCTTCAGCCCGTCCGATAAGGGCATGGGCATCCGCGCGGCAGTCTGGGCAGGCGCTTCTCTGGACAAAGAACCGGCGCCGATGCTGTTCGACCGCGGCCTGGTCGCCCCGGGTGTGGATTCCGGATACGTGGACAGCCCGAACTCCTTCGGTGGAAAGGCCTTCCCGGGTACGGTCAGACAGTACAATCCCGGAACCCAGCCCTTCCTGAAGGTAAACCGCAGAGGGGAGCGCTTCACAAACGAGTCGAGCCCCTACAACGATACCTCCTATGCGTCCGCCAATCAGCCGGGTCATGTGTATGCCCAGATCCATGACGCGAACTACTTCGAGGATATCACCAGATTCCATACGATTGGCTGCTCCGCCCAGTCCCGGAACATCCCTGATTATATGAAAAACATGCTCGAGCAGTATGTCGAACAGGGTCTGATCTTCAAGGCGGATACGCTGGAGGATCTGGCAGATCAGCTCGGTTTTGACGCGGAGGCGAAGGAGACTTTCCTCAAGACCGTCGAGCGCTACAACGAGCTTTATGACAAGCAGAGCGACGATGACTTCGGCAAGATGGCCATCCGTTTGTCCGAGATCCGGACTGCTCCCTTCTACGGCCTCTGGCTGGGTGCTTCCCTCCTGACCACGGAGCAGGGTATTGCGATCAATGAGAAGACCCAGGCGCTGGATGCGGACCGGAATCCGATCGAAGGCCTGTATGTCACCGGTGATATGTCCGGCAGCTTCTTCGCCAACAACTATCCGTGCCTGATGGCCGGTATTGCATGCGGACGTACCCTGACCTTCGCGATCAAGGCCATCAAGCAGATGGGCGGGCTGGAGTAAGGAGTATCCAAAGAGTAGTAAATATAACAATAGATTAAGCAATAGATAAAGCAATAAATTAAGTAATAGATAAATAGATAAAGAAATAGATAGATAAATAGATAAAGAAATAGATAAAGAAATAGATAAAGGCATCTCTCCCATTGGCGGAGAGATGCCTCTTTTTGGTTCAGGATGAGCTTCTGCGGCAGCATTTTTTTAGCAGGGGAGGGTTTTTGGGGGCGAGCGCATTGGCCGTGGGGAGCAGATCTGAGATGGAGAGTATTGTCACAGGAAAGGCCTCAGGGGATCTTTTTCCAAGCCCTCTGGAATGTCTATATCGGTCAGGACCCACTGCATCTCCTTTGGAAGCGTTCCCTCCCGGAGGTTCAGGCTGTGAAGGCTGATTGCCTGATCCAGGATGTTTCGGACGCTTCTGGCGTTGCCAAAGGAACCTTGCTGCTTTTCCAGCTGGCAGCAGTTCAGAAAGTGACGCATGGCGGAGGGATCGACCTGGAGGCTGGAGGACGCGGCCATGCGGACAAAGATCTCCCAGAGTTCGGAGTCTGAAAAGTCCTCAAAAAAGAGATAGTCCCGGATTCGAGACCTGAACCCAGGGTTTTCCCGAAGGAGAGCAGCCATCTCTTTCGGGTAGCCAGCCAGGATCAGGACAAAATGATCTCCCTGATCCTCCATGGACCTGATCAGTGTCGCGATGCATTCCTGCCCTCCTTTGATCAGGGTGTAGGCTTCATCGATGAAAAGCACGAGACCCGAGGCTTTTTGCAGTACGCAGCGGGTTTTTAAAGCTGTTTCCCCCGGAGTTTTTCCGATCAGGATATTGCCGTCAATCTCGATGAGGCGGTTTTCCCGGATGAGGCGGGATCTGTAGAGGAAAGCGGTCATGATCCTGGCAGCGGTGGTCTTCCCGGTGCCTGGGTTTCCGAGAAAGGCCATATGGTGTGGAAAGACAGGGGTCTTTCCAGGGACTTTTTGATCAAACGCCATGCGGGATGCCATCTCCAGGATTTTCTTCTTCACTTCCGGGCAACCCGTCAGATTCTCCAGGTCTTCCTCCGGGTGAGAAGATCCTCTGCGGGTCATGGCCCGGAGGGTGGAAGAGCTCAGGACAAGCTCCATGTCCATGAGTTTCTGCCTCTCAATGGCATCCCGTTCCTTTCGGGAGAGCTTCTCCAGGGACTGATTCCGGATAGAACTACCGTTTTCGTCATACTCCGTCTCGCGGATGCACTTCTCCCGAAGCCTCTCCATGGGCTTATAGAAGAGGGCCGGAAAGGCCAGGGCAAAGACGGCTGCCGGGAGATTCAATGAGCCTGTATCCCGATAGATCTTAAGCTCCAGGGCAGCGCAAAGGAGCGGAATCAGAAAACAGGCTAACGTTATGATCATAGCCAGAAGATCCAGCAGTCCGTATTTCAGCTTTCTCAATTCTTCCTCCCTATCTTCGACGCTCTGTTCAGGCTCTGTGTCTGAGTGAATCGGCTTTTCCTTTTCAAGGAGAAGCGATACCGCCGTCTCTTGCGCCTTTCATATGTTCATCTGGTCTTTTCACGTCTTCTATTTCTCTATCCCCGGCAGGATGGAAGATGCCGCATTCCATCGCTGCTGGAATCAGACTATCATCAGAGACCGTTTTTTTCGTCTCTTTTGTTTGCACTTTTTTATGCCTGTCGTCTCCCTGTCTCTTTGATCTGCTTTTCCGCTTTCCGGGAGAGCAGAGGATGGATGCGGATGGCTATAATGCTGACAGCATTGTATAAATTCACTGAAAATACATGAAAGAATCGAATATATCGTCAATTGAAAAAGGAAAAGATCCTGCTAAGATGAAAAAGATACATCCTGGGATTGATCGCCGGAGGCTGGTCTGGCTTCTCTGCACTGGCCCTGTTTCTATGGGCTGCTGGAGTGTGGAGCACTTTCAGGAAGAAGGCTTTGTGGCAGCCGAAAAAGCTGGCGGATGTGAGGACGCGGGAGAAAGAACCGGCGGCTTTTTCAAAGGCAGCTTCCTGATGGCATGGAATGGCGCATATGTGATAATGATAGAACTATACATCTATTTGTATGCATACATCAATATACATAGGTATTTAGAATATATAGAATGCCAATATATAGATATATTGCTATATAAAGTAAATGAATATAAAGAATGGCATAAGATAGAATAATATTAGACAAAATAGGCATAACGATAGTAGAGTCTCTGCAAAAATATCACAGTAAATTCATGATGCACACAGAGAAATGAAAGGAGAAATTGATGAAAGTCTGGAGACTGGTTGCAGGTATCTTGTCAATCATTCTATTCGTTGTAGTGACTTTTCAGTCCTGTTCCGCGGGACTGTATAATAGTTTGCAGGAAAATGGGGAGGTGTCTGGCTCAACAGGCATTATTGTTGCGATTTTGTTGCTGACAGGAGGCATTGTCTCTATTGCCGTGAGAAACACGCTGGGTAAAGGCGGAAGTATCGCTCTGTTTATTCTTTTTGGCCTGGGTGCCCTCATTGGTTTTTCGGGCTACGGAAACTATACAGATCTTGTGATTTGGTCGGGATGGTGTCTCATCAATGCAGTATTGGCGTTTGTGTCACTTTTTCTCAAGCAAAAATAAGATGGATTAATGATGCATTGATGGGAAATAGATATAATAAATCCTATTAAGTGAGAGAATCATAAAAGATACTTACAGATAATAGAAATATATGACATAGCGCATGCCATGGTTTTTATTTAAACATTGTATATTTATGCTTAGAGGCTCATATCAGAATATAGGTTTTTTCAAAGGCGGCTCTCCGACTGCGGGGGAGACCGCCTTTTTTATACCCGTGAGCGTGCGAATCTGCGAGGTGATGTTCGCGGGTGGGAATTCCCCGGAAATCTCATGAGACTTTCGGGGCGGTTTATGGGGATTGAAATCCCCCGCATCTTCTGAGTTTCAGGCTTTCCGCAGCACTTTGATATTGTTTATAGAAGTTCTTCCTTTTTTTCCCTTCATCAGATAATATAGGAGCTATGAATCTGACAAGCTGATGCTGATGGACTTCAGCATCTGGAGAACATCGTTTTTTTCGGGCTCAAGAAGAAAGGATTACTCTATGGATATTTTCTCAATCATACAGCTTCTGGGCGGACTTGCCTTTTTCCTATATGGCATGTCCATTCTGTCTTCTACCCTGAAGAGCATGGCAGGGAGTAAGCTGGGTACCCTTCTGAAGCAGGTGACAGACAATCCGTTGAAGGGGCTGATCTTCGGCGCTGCGATCACGGTGGCCATTCAGTCCTCCTCCGCGTTGACTGTCATGCTGGTCGGTTTTGTCAATTCCGGCCTTATGGAGCTGAATCAGACAATCGCTGTCATCATGGGCTCCAACATCGGAACGACACTCACCGCCTGGATCCTGTCCCTGACCGGGATTTCCGGGTCGAACCCGCTGATCCGGCTGATGGAGCCCAAGAATTTCTCACTGATCTTTGCTCTGATTGGCGCGATTCTGGTCATGTTCGCTAAGAAGCAGAAGAGAAAAGACCTTGGAAACATGCTGCTCGGATTTGCCATCCTGATGACAGGCATGACCATGATGTCAAGCTCCATGAGCCCTCTGGCAGACAGCCCGGCCTTCGCAAGACTTTTGACCGCCTTCTCAAATCCGTTGATTGCTCTTCTGATTTCGACGGTATTGACTGGCATCATCCAGAGCTCCGCCGCTACCGTCGGTATGCTGCAGGCTTTGTCTCTGACCGGGCAGATCAGCCTTGGGATTTCAATCCCTCTTGTCATGGGCGCTAACATCGGTACCTGCGTGACGGCTCTCCTTTCTGCCATTGGGGTAAACCGGAAGGCAAAGAGGGTCCCATTGGTCCATATCCTGCTGAAAATGAGCGGGACCGTGCTATGGTTTGCCATCTTTTATCCGATCAACAGTGTTGTCCATTTCGGGTTTTTGAACCATATCGTGGGCCCCTTTGAGGTCGCCCTCATCCACACGATTTTCAATGTGCTGATCACAGTGGTCTTCTTCCCCTTCCGGATGCAGATGGAAAAGCTGTGCTGCCGCATCATCCCGGATGCGCCAGATGACAAGGATACCTTCCTGGACCCGCTGCTTCTCGCGACACCCTCTATCGCGATAGCGGAGAGCCGCAATGCTGTCAACCGTATGGCTGTCTGCACCCGGGATGCACTGGATGTCGCCTGCGCCCAGGTCCGTGGCTATAGGGAGGATATGGCGAATTATATCATGAGCAATGAGGACAAGATTGACAGCTACCAGGACCACATCGGATCCTTCCTCCTCCAGGTCAATCAGCATGGACCTTCTGTCTACGACGCGGATGAGCTCTCTCATCTGCTGCTTCTGATCAACGAGTATGAACGGCTTGGGGATCATGCCGTCAAGATTTTCGATGTCATGAGCGGTCTCCATGACCAGGGCAGCTCCTTTACGGAGGAGGCCCAGAAGGATATGGATCGGATCCTGACAGCCCTCACAGACTGCTATGCAGAAGCTTTCCGCTGTGACATAGAGGGTGATGCAGAGGGCGCCGGAGCGCTCCTGCCTCTGAAGCAGGTCATCGGGAAGTTCTGTGAAATCCTCAGGGATCGGCATTCCCGCAGGCTTGCGGAGGGGATCTGTTCCGCAGAGCAGGGTCTTGCCTTCAACGATATCCTGACCTACATTGAGAGCATCGCGAGCCATTCCATCAATATCGCGACCGCGGCGGTCCGGTATTCGCCGGGCAAGTTCAGCTCCTCGGAGTATATGCACAACCTGAACACCGTCAGCCAGAGATCCTATCAAGAGAGATACGATGCCTTAGTGAAGAAGTATATCAGTTCCGAATTCTGACACGGATCTGCCCAGGAAGATCTGGGAGCTACAGAGGACGGAAAACCGGAACAGAATCATCCGCCGCTTTGCGGCGGATGATTTGCTTTGAAGCATACCCGCCTTATCATTCCGTTATGGATCGGGATGCTCATGGAAGATTCAAGCGCGCAGATCTGAACGATTCGCAGATATTGCTGCTCCCTGTCCAGGAGATTGTGACTGGAGAGGGACCAGAAGTTCATATTGCGGCAAAAACGTGGGATTTCTGGAAATTGAGTGAACGATACCCTCTCAGACAGTACCACGATCGGCCAGAAGATGATATACTTCTGACAGGGA
>CADBUA010000542.1 GCA_902797665.1 uncultured Lachnospiraceae bacterium
GGCCTGGGACATTGGGGGAGAGGGCATCTGGGATGGGAAACACAGAGGGAGCGGAGAACCGTTCGAAAGACGCCGAGGAGGAGGGGGGTGGCTTCATAAGTCCGGTAAAGCTGATCCAGCCGGGGGCATGGGGCCTGGAGGAGCCCCCCTATAGCAGTTTCTTTGCCAGACTCTCCCAGTCTGCCTTCCGGCAGAACTTCCATCTCGGGGAAAAGGAACGGGCCTATGTGGCGGAGAAGGGGATGGACACCATCCGCGAGCATGCCTGTGAGATCATTCGAAAACGCCTGGCTCCTCAGCTTATTCCAAATGATGGAAGGCAGACGCCGATGCGCAATCATCCTGTCTTCATCGCTCAGCATGCAACAGCAACCTGCTGCCGGGAATGCCTTCAGAAATGGCACGGACTTCCCAAGGGAAGAGAGATGACGGAGGCTGAGCAGTCGTATGCTGTGGGGGTTATCATGGAGTGGATCAGGAGGGATTACGGAAGCGGGGCCTGAAGGATGGGAAAAGCTTAATGAACAGAGGACCGCTCTGTGGGAAGAGTGTGATTGAATATGCATATATATATGCATATATGTGTGTGTGACGGAATTTTGAGCGCTGATCATCTCACACACAGCGGAGAGATGCGAATTCAGGAGATCATGAGCAGAAAGTGAGGAGAAGATGGCAGTAAAGTTGTTTGTGGGGAACTATAAAGGCGGGGTGGGGAAGACGACCAGCTCGTTTTATCTCGCGAACGAGATTTCCGGGCTGACGGAGAAAAAGGTTCTCCTGATTGACCTGGACCCCCAGTGCTCTCTCAGTGAAGCCTGCGTCAGATCTTACAATGACGGTATGACACTGTATGACCTGGACGATATGGAGACCTTTAACTATGTCCTGGATATGATGGGACGCTGCAATCAGCTTGGTCTGCTTCCGCCCTTTGATTTTGGAAAGATCATCAAGCCCTGCAAAAGCATTCTCGGGCAGGTGGACTTCTGCCCGGTCAGTCTCTATTACAAGACAGTGCCTGCCAGCACTGCCAGGGATGCGGATATGCGCCGGGAGGAGGACCTGGATGCGGAGATCGGCCTGGATGGTCTGACGGATCAGATGCAGAAAGACCCGGACAAAACGATCCTGTATCTTCCCCAGATCGTGCGGATGATAGAAAAGGAATATGACTACGAGTATATCTTTTTCGACTGCCCGCCTTCAAACAACATCCTTACCCGGAGTGTATTCCTGCTTTCAGACTATTACCTGATCCCTTACATTGGTGATTATGTCAGCTCTGAGGGCGTGGACCATTACATCAGTACCATCAGCCGGATCTACAGAACCTACTGCATCAAGCATCCGGATGCGTATCTCTACCGTCTTTTCTTTGGAGAGAGGCCGGAGCTTCTGGGCCTGTTTGAGTGCATGCGCTCAGGCAACAGAAATTCCCGCGCGATCTTCAGGGAGGACTACCCACGCTTTCACACCGTCATCAAATCCCTGGTGGCAGTGGCTGACAGCCTGGGGATGGGACGCACTTCCTACAACGACGGTGGATATGCGCAGCTGGCGATCGAGATTCTTGAGGAGCTGAATAAGAGGAGATTCGGAGGGACGGAGCCTGAGCTGCTGCCTGCGCCCTGAAGAGGAGAAAAGAAGGAACGGCACAGAATCTGTGTAAAAAGGATAGAGAAAACTGCCAAGTCAGCTTTGCGAGCTTTGCACTGCGGGTGAGAATCTGAAGAGAAGTGGGCGTGAGCGGGCATATACCGATAAAGCTCTTGGCAGATCCGAATGCTTCCCGGCATAAATGGGCAGGAAAACAGCGGATCGGATCCATGCAGATCCATGAAGGAGAATGATCAAGAGGATAGATCAGGCTGATCATGAGAGGAAAAACAAATGACGAAGGCACAGCTGACGAGTTTGGCCAAGTACCTGAAAGGATTTATTGAAAGCTGCAACGCATCAGAAGACCTGGAAGTCCAGAAGGCGTCGCATCTCGTTTTGGATGAGATCAATCGGAGACTGAACGAGATCGAGGAAGAGAAGAAGAGGCAGAAGGCAGAGGAGAAAAAGAAGAAGGATGCTGAAAAGGCTGCCGCGAAGGCGGCCGCGAAGGCTGCCGAAAAGGCATCCGTAAAGAAGGGCTCCGGTTCCAGAAAGAAAAAAGCAGAGGAACTGCCGGCAGACAGCGGGGCTGAGGGAAGTCTGACTGTCACAGAAGTTCAGAAAGCGGCAAAAGCAAAGACAAAAGCCGCATCAACAAAGCTGAAGCTGGAGGAGCAGTACGACCTGATTGACAAGGGGGAGCTGGAGACGGCATTCAGCACTTGCAAAGGGAAGGAAGCATCGTTCATCCGGAGCTTTCTGGATGACAGAGAAGCTGTGCTCAGCGATACGGCTTTCCCGACGGAGTATTACGCGACTCTGACAGCGAACGGAATCAAGCTGATCCTTTACAGCCTCACGAAGGACCGGCAGAACAGCGCGATGAAGTCTTCTGCCAAAAAGGATGCGGCGTTTGATGCGCTAAAGCACGCGGTTCTGATGGAGCGCAGAAGAATGGGAATGCGGATCGACATCTGATCGTTTTGCCAAAAGCC
>CADBUA010000543.1 GCA_902797665.1 uncultured Lachnospiraceae bacterium
CGAGGTCATAGAGTCCAAAATGACATATTGATGAAAGATTGGAAGACGTAGAGATAAAAAAAGCAAAGATATAAATGAATCGATAAACGAATCGATAAATAATCATAGAGCATTATAGGATTGGTGATGTTTAATTACTGCATATCAATATAAAACCCTGCATAAATGAATATTTACTTTATTTATGATTGATAGAATTTAAAAATATGGCATAGATTTATGATTGATATTTATATTGATCAATTTTAGATATCTACAAAAGCTTTCGCGAATTGACCTGATGTTGGGAGAATAAAAAGGGTAAGAGAAAAGATGCAGATTCGAAGAACGAAGAGATTTGACCCGGAAGAGTATACCGCAGCCGAGAGGAGTGTTTTTTCAAAGCGGACGAATATCATCGTCAGCATTTTGTTTGGAGTGTTTGTCCTTCTGGTATTTCTGCCCGTGCTTCTGGTCATCATCGTATCATTCTCCGCAGAGAGCAGCGTGACGGAACTGGGGTACAGCTTTTTTCCAAAGGCATGGTCTCTGGAATCGTGGAAGTATCTCTTTCGCTCCGGAACCTATCTGCTGCGGTCGATTGTCAATTCCTTCCTGATCACAGCACTTGGCACGATTCTGGGCCTTGTGCTGATGTGCCCGATCGCATACGCGCTCTCGAGAAAGACTTTTTACTGGCGGCGGGCAATCTTGGTCTTTCTGATGATTCCCATGCTGTTTTCCGGCGGATTGGTCTCGACCTACATGGTCAACACACAGATCCTCCATTTGCAGAATACCTACTTCGCCCTGATCCTGCCGGGACTCTGCTCCACCTGGTTCATCATGATTCTCCGCAACTATTATCAGACGGCGGTTCCGGATTCTTTGATTGAGGCGGCCATGATGGACGGAGGGAGGCAGCTTCAGATCTTCCTGAAGATCGTCGTTCCGATTACAACTCCGGTTATGATGACGATCGCCCTGTTTCAGATCTTTGCCTACTGGAACAGCTGGTATCCGGCCCTTTTGTATCTGGACAGCAATCATCCGGAGCTCTACCCGCTTCAATATGTTCTCGTAAACATGCAGAGGAGCATTGACATGCTGGCGAAGGACTCACAGTTCATCTCCGGAGCATTGAGCTATACGCCTCCGGCCGTGACGGTCCGTATGGTTCTGGTTGTCCTGGCGATCCTGCCTATTCTGCTGATCTTCCCGTTCTTTCAGAGCTTTGTCAGGAACGGGCTGACAGTCGGTGCTGTGAAGGAGTAAGGAGGCTCCAGGGAGATGAAAAGACTGAATCCAGAGAAAATGTGGAGAAAGCTGCTCTTTCTTCCGGCTTTGTTCCTGGCTGCGTTTGGGCTGAGCGGCTGCGGGATGCAAAAGAACAGGGATATCACGACCCTCCGATGGGTGACGTATTCCGCCTCCGGGGCGTCCATGGACGCGAAAGAGGTGATTGAGGCCGCCAATCAGGTCTCCCGGGAGAAGATTGGCGTGGAGGTGGAGCTTGAATTCCAGCCGTCTGACAAGATGAATCTGATGATGGCTTCGGGGGAATCCTATGACATCGTGTTTACCAGCTCCTGGATCAACAACTTTGACAAGAACGCGGAGGCGGGGCTTTACTGCGACATCACAGACTTCGTGGAAAGAGAGACCCCGGCTTTGTATGAGTCCATCGGAAAATACTGGGACCTGGCAAAGATTGACGGAAGGATCCTGGGGGTTCCGATCCTGAAGGATATGGGTGCGGAAGAGCAGTTCCGGCTCAACGCGGACTACTTTGAAGGAGAGAAGGGGATGGAGATCCCGGAGCGGATGGACGGGCTGAAAGCGCTCGAGCCATTCCTCAAAGCCTACAAGGAGGACTATCCAAATAAGTATCCGATGGCAATGGACAAAGGTGGAATCCCGGGATTTTTGAATTTCCTTGAAAGAATCGCGGGGGGTGTGATTGTAATTCCCTATAGGCAGGACAGCGAGATCCCTCAGGCGATGGCAATCTGGGACTGCAAAGAGCTGATGGACCGCTACCGCCTTCTTCACCGCTGGTATCAGGCAGGGTATATTCATCCGGATGCCGCGACCATCGATTCGACGGACTCAGACAAATCGATTCCAGTGCGCTTTGGTGTTGCCTGGAAGGGCTATATGGGCTATTCCAATCCCGCGCAGTGGGGATGTCAGGTCAAGACCTCAACCTATGAGGGGCCTTTCCTGTCCCGCCAGAGCGGGCAGGGCGCGATGTTTGGGATCTGCGCCGCCTGTACAGAGGAGCGCGCCATCGAGTGTTTGAAATACATTGAGCTTTTGAGCACAGATCAGAAGTTCCGGGATATCCTTGCGTATGGGATTGAAGGAAAGCACTTCAACTATCTGGAGAATGGGACAGTCCTGCAGACACAGACGGGAATTGACCGTTATCCGGCCAGCCTCTATCCAACCGGCTCCGTTGTGAATGCTTCCGTCGCGTCCATCAGTCCGGACGTTCTGTCTGACCCGGATCAGTGGGAAAAGGTATTTGAAGGCTATGAGAAAGAGGGGATTTATTCTCAGACAAAAGGCTTTTACTACGATATAACGCGGAAGGAGAGCATCATCACGGCGCTTCAGGCCATCTACAGTGATTACGCCACAGAACTTCGTACGGGAACGAGCGACCCGGATGTGGTCATCCCGAAGATGAGGAAACGTATGGAGGCTGCCGGGTTTGAAGAGCTCTTAGCAGACGTCCAGGGCCAGCTGAATGAGTGGATGGAGAAAGCAGACCATGAGGAATATGAGGGACATAAAGAATCAAAAGAGACCGAGACAGCCTCAGAAACAGAATAAAGGCATGAGATATGGGAAAAAGGGAACTGCGCAAAAGCAGGACAAGGCCCTGCTTGCCATGTCGCTTCCTGCGATTGTCTGGTATCTTGTCTTTGCCTATCTGCCGCTGTTTGGCATATTTTTTGCCTTCAAGAGATTTAGCCCAAAGCCGGGAGAGTCCCTGCTGAAAAACCTGTTTGTCAATAGTCCCTGGGCAGGCCTGGACAATTTTTCCTTTCTGTTCAGGTCCTCTGAAATGCCTGGGATCCTGTTCAATACCCTGTTTTACAACCTGGTTTTCCTGCTGCTGGATATCGTGATCCCCATCATGCTCGCGGTGGTCCTGGCGGAACTTCACAGCAGGTTCTTTTCCGGGTTTGTTCAGATGGTTCTGCTTCTTCCGTATTTTCTTTCCTATGTGACGGTTGGATACTGTCTCTATGGATTTCTCGCGACGGATGAGGGACAGGTCAATCATGTACTGCGCATGCTGGGCAGGGCAACGGTGCAGTGGTACCAGTCTCCCGGGTACTGGCGCGTGATCCTGATTCTGGTTGAGCTCTGGAAAACCATGGGTTACGCCATGGTGATCTATTTGTGCGCCATCACCGCCATTGACCGCACCCTCTATGAAGGGGCGCGGATGGACGGTGCCAGCTTCTGGCAGCGGGTGCGCCTGATCACGCTGCCTATGCTGCGGCCCACCATCGCCACGATTTTTATCCTGAGGACCGGAAGCCTTCTGACCTCCGACTTTGGTCTGTTCTACCAGGTTCCGATGGATTCAAACTCCCTGCAGCCGGTGACGCAGACATTGGATGTCTACGTATACAAGGCATTGATGACGCAGGCAAACTTCAGCTATTCTGCGGCATCTTCCTTTCTGCAGAACGCGGTCGGCTTTGTCCTTCTGATACTGTCGAACCTTGTGGTGAAAAAGATTGACAGAGACAGCAGCCTGATCTGATCCGGATCCAGGCATTTCGGAAACAGCTGCTGTCAGAGGGATCTTCCCACAAAGCAGCTCTCCTGCCAGTCCCATCCCGTGAGCTTCATAGAAGCAGGCTTTATCAATGGGACTGAGATGCCGGGCGAAAAACTGACCGGAGCCATGGATTCGAAGGCTGTTCCTTCTGCCGCGCGTGATCCAGATCTTTCGCCAGACCGAGGGAAGGGTTGCTGTTCGTGCACAGCACGCATTGAGTAATTGACCATGCATAAATAATAGAATTGTATAAAGCAATAACATTATATAAAACGATGATATTGCATAAAGTAATAATAATATATAAAACAATAACATTACACAAGAAGCGGGAGATGATAAACAACAGATAAATGGAAATAAGGGAGCATACCGAGCAGACATCAAAAACAGTCGCGCATTCATTGTTTCGCGTTCGCAGCAATGAGGAAAAGGACGGAGTGGAGATTTTATGAAGAGAGAGATTAAGGTGATCATAGCAGGGCTCCTGATCGTTTTGCTTTCCGCGGTGGCCATCTTCCTGGGGCTGTACTTCTACATGGACAGTCAGACGGAAAAGGATGTGCGGGAAGTCGCCCGCGTCTTTCTGAAAGAGATGGCAGAGCTGGAGGAGAATCGATTTGAGGCGATCAAGCGCATTCGCCACACCCAGATGGATTCCATCAGGAAGGAATTGGAGGACCCGGAGCATGTGTCCAACGCGGAGGCGGTTTATGATTCACTCGCCTACGCCGCGGATTTTCAGAACCTGTCCAACTGCACCCTCATCTCCCCGTCCGGCCATATGGAAACGGTGTACGGAGATCCGATTATAAAACTGGGGGACAGCGCCTTTCTGATGGACTGTCTGAGGGAGGACAGAGACAGCATTGTCACCGGCGGCTGGAGTGAAAAGGAGCAGCTCATCATCTACGCTTCCGCTTTGTCAGTTCCAATGGCGAACGGGGAGATGAGCCTGGGGCTTCTCTGGTGCAAACCCATCGGCTTTTTCATCAGCATCATGAACCTGGAAGATCCGCAGTCTTTGGTTTACTACCAGATCATCCGCCGGGATACCAGCTATGTGATGGAGATGGATCCTTCCTGGGAGGCAACATACGAAGATCTGATGCGGGATCACGTACAGCCCGAGGGGATGACAGTAGAGGAAAGCATTCAGCTTCTGCATGAAACCATCGCCAGTAATGGCATTTTCACCATGCATTCACACTTTGTGGATGAGGAAAGGGGCATAGACATGCGCAGAAGTGTCCATGCCATGCCGCTGAGTGAATCAAACTGGTATCTTCTATCGATCATGCCCTATGGTGTTCTGGATGAGACCATCAGCGGGATGGGAGCTTCCCGCTCCATGGCCATGCTTGTCGGGATCAGCTTTTTTGTGATGATTCTTCTGGCGGTGTTTGTACAGTACATGCAGATGACACGGAAACAGATCGCTGCTCTGGAGGCATCCAATACGGAAGCGAAGATCGCCCAGCGCGAGGCGGAACAAGCCAGGGAGAGCGCAGTCGCGGCCAACAAAGCCAAAAGCGAGTTTCTTTCCAACATGAGCCATGACATCCGCACCCCCATGAATGCGATTGTAGGCATGACGGCCATCGCGACGGATCACATCGATGATAGAAAGCGGGTGCAGGACTGCCTGAGAAAGATTAATCTCTCCGGCAAACAGCTGCTGGGCCTCATCAATGACGTTCTGGATATGGCAAAGATTGAGAGCGGGAAGATGACGCTGAATCCAGAGGTCCTGTCCCTCAAGCAGACCATGGAGACCATGTGCGACATCGTCCGCCCGCAGATCAAGGCGAATGGACAGCACTTTGATATCCTCATCAGCAATATCCTCTCTGAAGAGGTTATCTGCGACAGTGTCCGCATCAACCAGGTACTGCTCAACTTCCTCTCGAACGCCATGAAGTACACACCGGAGGAAGGAAGCATTCAGATCACACTGTGGCAGGAGGAGAGCCCGAAAGGAAATCAATACGTTCGGACCCATATCTCTGTCAAGGATACGGGAATCGGGATGAGTGAAGAGTTCAGGAGAAAACTCTTCACCGCTTTCGAGCGGGAGGACAACCTCCGCGTCCAGAACATACAGGGAACAGGGCTCGGCCTGACGATCACAAAGTACATTGTGGATGCCATGGACGGCACAATCGACGTGCAGAGCGCTCCCGGCAAGGGTTCAACCTTCAGCTTTACGGTGGATCTGGAAAAGGCCATGGTAACCGCGTCAGAGATGCGTCTCCCATCCTGGAAGATCCTGGTGGTGGATGACAACGAAGAGCTCTGCAGGACTGCCGCGCTTTCTCTCAGGGAGCTGGGTACGAGGCCGGAGACCTGCCTGAGCGGCGAGGAAGCCATCGACCATATCCGGGAGGCAAAGGAGAGTGGGGAAGGCTATTTTGTGGTTCTGATTGACTACAAGATGAAAGGCATGAGCGGTGTGGAGACCGCCCGGAAGATCCGGGAGATGGAGGGAGACAAGCTGCCCATCAGCGTGATTTCCGCCTATGACTGGGCTGACATCGAGGAAGAGGCGAAAGACGCGGGCATCACAGGCTTTATCGCCAAGCCCCTGTTCAAGTCAACGCTGTATCTGGGACTCAGGATCTACCAGGATGAGGCAGATGGCGCGGATGAGCAGAAGCAGGAAAAAGACATCGATCTGACGGGCCTTAGAATCCTTCTTGCCGAGGACAATGACATCAATGCCGAGATCGCCTGCGTCATTCTGGAAGAGAGTGGCTGCATCGTGGATCGCGCGGAGGATGGCGCCATCGCCGTGTCCAGATTTGAGAATTCTGATCTGGGCTATTATGATGCCGTCCTGATGGATCTCCGCATGCCTCACATGAACGGGATTGAGGCTACAGAGAAAATCCGGGCGATGCAGCGGGAGGACGCTAAGAAAATCCCGATCATCGCCATCACAGCGGATGCCTTTGTCGATGACGCGCAGAAATGCCTGGAAGCCGGCATGAATACACACCTGGCGAAGCCCATCGACATTGAACAGCTGAAAAAGACGCTGGCAAAGTTTACATGAGGCTGATGAAATGCCCAGGCTTCATGAAATCCCGGGATGCGGGCAGCCCGGACAGAGCGCCTCTCACATTTGTGAAGAGTCGCTTTTTTCTGAAATCTATGGATTTATGACCCTCCTGAAGTTCCGCTTTCAGCTGACTGCGAGCCGGCCTGGATCCTGGAAGACTGGAGATTGCAGATGCCATAGCGTCGCCGGCAGGAAGTTTGATTTTGATAGGACTTATATCTAGCAGTTACGAATGACCCCCAAACCCCTTGTATTATCTGGGATCTCAAGATCTCCAGAACACGGATTTTCTATATTTTTTTGAGAGTGGTGTCAAATTGCCGAAAAAGGCCGAAAACATCGCCAAATTCGTTTTGGCGGACCATGAGAAGGTGGCGTCAATCAGCCTCCTGTCTGCCGGCGGCATTTTCTGAAAAATGGGCACACGATCCCTATGGACCTGCTGACACTTTTCTGAAGCAGCCCCATGCAGAGCGGAGATACCGGCTGATGCTATGTAGTTTGAGACAGTGCCTGGAGTAC
>CADBUA010000544.1 GCA_902797665.1 uncultured Lachnospiraceae bacterium
ACGGAACCAGGAACGAAAGGAGAAACAGAATCAATGAATATCGACAAGAGCAAGATGACGGCAGAAGACCTCAAGGTCTTCGAAGCGCTCATTATGAAGTACGCATCTGATCCGGACCCGGATAAGCCGAAGCCCGGGAATGATGTAGCGAAGAACAATCAGGATCCAGAACCGGCACCGACATCGGAACCTGCTATTGAGCCGGATATTTTAAAGGCGCTCAAGGCGCAGATCAAAGCGAATAACGACGCCATCGAAAAGATGAAAGAAGATGCTCTGACCAGCGGGATGGAAGCTGTCGCTGGAAAATATGAGCTGATCGGGAAGAAGAAGGAAGAGCTCGTCCCTGTACTCAAGGCTATGAAAAAGGCTGGAGACGAAGTCTTCAAGGCGTACATCGATGCGCTGGATGCTGAGTATGACATGCAGAAGAACTCCGGTCTTCTCGACGAGATCGGGAAGAGCACTTCCGGTGGAAAGACTGGCGGTGACCCCAATCGGAAATGGATTGCCAAGGCACAGGAGCTGCTCAAGAGCAATCCTGGCATGACGCTGGCCAAGGCCATGGATCAGGTTGCGCTCGAAGATGATGAGCTTCGAGCCGAAATCGAAAATCAGTGAGTGAGGAGGTGAGAAAGAATGACCAGAGAATATACAGGTATTGATCAGTCTGTCACGAAGAGCTTCCTTGCTGGCGCAGATCTTACTGAGCCAAACGGAGTCTTTGTTGCGGCAGGAGAAGACGGCGTTACACTCCCCACTGCGGGAGGCGATGTCGTTGGGCTGGCAATCGTCAGCAATCAGGACAGTGTTGCGAAGGGCAAGCGCCTTGATGTTCAGATCAAGGACATTGGCCTTGCGGTAGCCGGGGGAGCCTTCTCTGCGGGATCCCTTCTGGCGACTGACGCTTCCGGGAGAGCGGTCGCGGCGACATCCGGCAAATTCATCGTGGGTCGCGCAATCGGACCGGCTACAGCAATTGGAGACCTGGTTCAGGTCCAGCTGCTGAACTTCGGCGCCAAGATGGCGTGAGAAAGGAGTAAACAATGAGAGATGGACACTCCAGCGTTGCTGGGATTGAGGTTTCCATTGCAAAAGGGTGGAAAGCCAACCAGTATCTTTCCAACATGGCTGTAGCTTATTTCCAGGATCCTTCGGACTATATCGCTCCGGATATTTTCCCGATCCTGCCTGTACAGCATAGCACAGGGCATTACTACATCTTCAACAAGGCTGAACTGGCGAAAGACCAGTACAGCAGGAAACCTGCCTTCGGGCGTGCTGCTCCGGCTGTGTTCAGCCACACCGAGGACACGTACTCTGTGACGGTCGACCAGATCATCATCGGCATTGACCAGATCCAGACTCTGGACTATCAGAGATCCGGGGCGCCAGCCACGATTGACCCGAGAAGGGCAAAAGTGAGAATGGCAACAGAACAGTCCAAGATTCATCTGGATCATCTCTTCGCTGAAGGCTTCTTCAAGCCGGGCGCATGGGACAACGTGTACACCGGTGCGGCTTCCGCAAGCGGAAGTTCCTTCATCTATTTCGATGATGCAAACAGCGATGTCATCGGCCTCTTTGGCGAATTCAGAAAGCAGATGCTGCTTGCCGGACGGAGACGTCCGAATCGCCTGACCCTTGGAATCGACTGTTTCAATGCTCTCTGCCGCCATCCTCAGATCCTTGAGAGGATTCTCCCGGGCGGAACCCCGGCAGCACCGGCAGATGTAACTGAACAGGCGCTGGCAAAACTCCTGCAGGTAGAGCAGGTCAAAGTGCTCTATGGCACCGAGAACGTTGCTGCGCTCGGGCAGAATGCAGACATGAGATTCCTCTTTAACCCGAAGGATGCTCTGCTGACCTATTGCCCGTCCAGCCCGTCTCTGGAGGAACCATCCGCTGGATACATCATCACATGGGATCCGCTTGGCAATGGCGCATGGCTCACCACGGATGCCTTCGAAGGCGAGCCGGGTACTCACTCCGAGTTTGTGGAACAGCTCATGAGCTGCACCATGAAGAAAACCTGCGATGATCTGGCCATCTACCTGAGCGGCGCGGTCCAGTAATGGACTGAAGAGGCAGAAAGGAAGGCTATGTACTTAGTAATCAAGCCTGTAAAAATCGGGGGGAAAGACAGGCATGAGGGAGACATAATTTCAAGTTCCGAGTATGTCTCTCCATGGCTGGTCCGATCCGGCTATGTAAAAAAGGTGACAGGAGCAATCGTGCATGGTGGCGAAAGCGGGGACGGTCAGACGACCGAGGTCATTGAGGAGCATAGTGGAGTAATCCTTGTTGAGCTCCCAGTCCTTACTGATCTTCCGGTGATCTCCGAGTCTGGAGCGACCAGCATCAGCGTAGGATGTGAAAGCATCGCTGAAGCTGTGAGAGTCCTCCAGCTGAAACAGGCGGAGGCTCTCGAAGCGATCAGCGCCTCTTTGGATACAGATATGCTTCTGGTGCTTGAAATCACGTCCAGTGTGAAAGCAATCAAGTCTGCGGCAGCTGCCCGGGTGGAGGCGCTGACCAAGGAGGCAGGTGAAGCCTGATGGCTGCATACACATACGATCCGACAAAGATCCGGGATGAGGGCAAAGATCAGATGAGGTTTGAGCTGGGTGATACGATGGTCGAAGGCGGGGTTGCTACGTGCGCACTATGTGACGAGGAATACACCGCACTGATCCCGGACAGGATCCTGTCCAAGCGCCATTGGAAGAAGATCAAACTCTCCTGCCTGGAATCCATCATGCGGCGGTTTGCGTACGAATCCGACCACAAGGTTGGACCTGCGGAATTCAAGCTGCATGACAGGGCTGTGCTTTGGAAGAACATGTATGATGAGCTGGCGGCAGAGTTGTCCAAGACAGCTGTGTCTTCTGATGCGCTTCTCTCCATGGCGTTCAATCCGCAGACCGGAAGCATCACTCCACCGTACTTCTACAATGGGATGATGTCCCACGAAGAAGCGGAGGGTAAAGACATATGATGCTTTCGAATTTCATGTATCTCCGGAACCAGCAGTACTGGAAGACCTGCGAAGTCTGCCGGTGGGTGTCAGAGAACATCAACGGATACCTGAAACAGGGCTACAGGCCATCCGGAGAGATGGTCCGAGGAATCATCACTCAGTCGGATATGAATGCCACTGAGAGAACCAAGCATATGTGGGACCAGGACAAACACAGTCTGTCTCACACGATGGTGACAAAACCTGCGGCAAAGCTGCGGAAGAATGATCTGCTCTGCCCGACTGACAGCGAAAAAGCATATCTCGTACTCGCGTGTGACGATGTGGACTCGCTTGGAGTATCCGGCCTGGTTTACCTCGAAGAACGCGATGACCTGAAGGGGTGATTGCATGAGCCCTGAAGCAGCTGCAGAAGCGCTGGAACAAGCTATAGAAAACGAGATCCTCCGCATACACATGAAGGTTGCTGACGCTGGGCCAAGAGCCTGCAACGCGTTACGGAATGCTGAACTTGAGGTACTGAACAACGCCAGCGTTTCTCCACCGGGGACTCCGCCGGGCGTCCGCACTGGCGACCTGAGAAGAAACTGGACACAGTTCTACGGCGGAGATGTGATCGGGATGGAATCCGGAATGAATTACGCCGGATACCTTGAAAGAGGGACGAGAAAGATGGCCGCCAGACCTTTTGTAGACAAGATCGGAGAGAAAGCAAAACCGAAGATCTTACAGATCTACAAATCAATCTTATGAGGAGGCAGAGATGCCAATCATCAAGAACAATACCCGGACCGAAATTGACCTTGATGAAATCAAGAGAGGGACATTGATCTGGGCAAAGCATCGGACCTGGGAATGCGGTATCGGCGGAGTCGTATCCGCCGTAAACGCAGAAATGATCTTCGTTCGATTTCTCCCGAAAATCCAGAACGTCAGGAACCACTACGTGATCCCGGCTGAGGAGCTGGAGAAATGTGAATGGCAGGTCAGATACTCATCAGATGACCTTATGTCCATCAATACTTTCGGGTCAGAGGAGGAAGAAGAGACGGATGGATCTGAGTGAACTTGTTTTCAGAAGGCTAGAGGGGGACGATGAGCTCGTCAGCCGTCTGGCAAAATTCAGCGACCAACCAGCGATCTTCAACACGTCCTTCCCGAATGACCAGTCACCAGGCTGGGGAGGGAAAACACAGTACCCACGGATCGAGTACAACTTCACTATGGAAGTTGACCCGAAGCGGAATTCCTCCGGAAACCTCCGGGTGATGATCTACACCGAATGGAATCCAATCCTTTCGGCGGAGCTTGAGAACCTGATCAGAAGAAACCTTCTGGATGTGCTGATGAAGCCATCCGGGAAGGCACCTTTTTGTGTGGCATGGAGAAGCAGCAATGCTTTCCAGATCGAAGGCATGTCCGTCATCTGCAAGGAAGTGGATTTCGATGTGCTGGAGTATCCTGGACAGATCACGACAGATCCGGACCCGGTGGTCACGTTATCGCAGTACATCCGGAACCTTTTTCCGGATGACCTCGTACTTGGAACAGAACGTATAAGCGATTACACCATTCCAGCAGAAAGACCTATCTGGTACTGCAGGCTGGAAACCATCGCCTCTGCGGATGGAATTCTCAAGGGGCAGGTGTCATGGTACGAGGCCTCCATAGCAGTGCATCTTCTCTGCCCGGACCAGAGGATCAGACTATCAATGGCGGCGGCCCTCGAGCAAAAGCTAAATCTGGATGGGGAGATCATCATGGTGGATGACTCCCCGATGAAGATCCGGAAAACGGTCATGAGCAATCGCGCCGACTATCTCCGGGAGGGCCAGCTCACCGTCACCTGCTACTTCGGCGTACTGAAAGACGTCGCAGCCAAGCATAAACTGGTTGGCTGGTACATCACTGATGATACCTGGGCTAACACAACAAGTTGAGAAAGGAAATGCCATGGCAGAAGAGAGCAAGGGCGCTAACGTAAAGGCGGTGGCGTCCGTGAATAAACCGCCTGTCGAGGATGTGTATCCTATTCAGGAACTGATTCAGGCGGCGAAGACTGTCTTTGACACCAGACCAGAAGTGGTCCGGGCAGCCCTCCGCAAGGTCAAAAAGACGGAAATGAGCGTAGCGGAGGCAAAGAGGATGATTGACGCGTTCAAGGCAAGGGAGGTGGAGTAAATGGCTGGGTATTTCCAGATCGGGGAACAGAAGATCAGACCTGGCGTCTATTTCAACGTCCAGTCCAAGGACAAGGAAGTCGAGCCGATTGACGGTATTGTCGTCTG
>CADBUA010000545.1 GCA_902797665.1 uncultured Lachnospiraceae bacterium
CCAGAGGGGACAAAGCTGTATGTTTTCGCCTGTGTGAGAAAGTCCGGCGAGGCGCCGAACACTTCCACAGTACTCGCTGCAAATCTTTCACCCATGGCGCATTCTCCTTATGATGGATAGTGTGATGAAAAGGCGGCAAACAAAAAATACATTAATTTAACTAGTTAAACAGTTAAATCAATTAATAAAACAATTGTACACGCAAGCATATAAGTATATAAACATATAAGTATATATTTATCTATGCGTAGATACATACGGTATTTCATATGTATGTATAGCTCAGCATTTGTGTGAGGCAGGGAAGCAGCCGTGTGAGCCTTTGGGGGCTTCGGGGGCAAATGCGGGGGGGCGGATCGGTACTGCCGGAGCAAGCCACCCTGGCAGAGACGATCGTGCGGACTGATCTATACGCGCGACCAGCAGGATTTGCTTCCTGCTTCCTGCAGTCTACAGCAAGGGTTTGCAGAGACTCTTAGGTGACTATAGTCCAGAAAGGACTCATGCGGCTGGTTCCGTGCTTCGCACTCCCTCCAGATGCCCCAATATTCGCATTCTCGTGTTGCTTTGCACCACTTCCGGCTCTATTGGGGCTTCAAAGACGCTTCGCCCTCCACTTTCAAGCAAGCCCATATGTCGGGCGAAGCTGCCTGACTGGAGTCTTAGATTGTCCTTCGGCAAATCCTAAGACCCTGGTATAA
Source organism: uncultured Lachnospiraceae bacterium (assembly GCA_902797665.1). GTDB lineage: Bacteria > Bacillota > Clostridia > Lachnospirales > Lachnospiraceae > Porcincola. The sequence continues at coordinate 702 of CADBUA010000545.1, forward strand.
CACTGCTGTCGGCAGTCCAATGAAAAAACATGTGATAATGCCCCGGTGTTGCCTGCAGTTTCCAGATCTGAGCCATAGGCGACTTTTCTTTGCATCCAGCCACCCCGCAGGGGTTCCCTTGACGGGGACTGGAAGGGGAATGCTACAATCAGCTCGTTCCGACGGCATGGAAGCTCGAGCTGTGTTTCTGAGTCATCGCCGTCGGCGCTATGCCGAGGGCATTCCCCGAAGGACCCGTCAACGGGTGGCGTCCAGTAAAAAACAAGAAGCCCATTTTTGAGCATCTGAATAGCTCGTCTAAGAGAAGCGATCCAAAGCGCGAAATATCCGGCACCTTACAGGCAGCCATTGAGATATCGATTTATGCTATATTTTGATTTGAAAGTTTAGCTTGTTACCGCCGCAGGAGTTTCCATCCCGTAGTTATCGGGGATATGGCTGATGTCGTCTCTTCCGTAAGGCTCCACGGTCCCGGTGATCTGGTACTGTTTTTTCAGGGCGGCGAAGGTCGCCCGTCTCTGAAGCAGGTAGGCATCGATATTCTCTTTGTTGAGGATCTGGCCGAAGGCCTGGTAGTTCTGGCTGGCTTCAACCCCGTACATGGTGTCGATCATCAGGTTTCCGACGGAGGGGCGGTAATGCTTATAGTTCGAGAAGTTCCAGGGGTTCAGGTTGTAAGGACTGAAATCTGAGAAATCCCATACATCTGTGATTTTTACAAGCCGCCTGAGGTAGTCGTAATACTTCTCACACTCGTAGTCAAAGCGCTCACTCAGAAAGCTAGCTCCGATGACGACCCGGAGGGTTACCTTGTGTTCTTTACAGAGATCCCGGATCTTTTTCAGGGCTTCGAGGTTCAGCTCATAGGCAGGATAGCTCTCTGCCGGCTCTTTTTGAAAGAGTTTTTTCAGGTTCGCTTCGTAGTGGAGAAGCGTGACCCTCTTCGTATAGGGCTCCGGATTCCGGGCGTAGCGGATCTCCGGACGCACAAGACGGCGGATTCCGCTTTTGAGCACATCCACGGCGTAGGTCTCTTCCGTATCATAGCGATCACCGGACTGGATTCTCTGGAAGCCCTTCAGAAGCGTTTTGATGTCTGTCAGGAGTGAGCTGAGCAGCTCCGGAATGATGTCGAAGGGATTTCTGGAGGCGATGGCCGGGACCTTATAGACATCCGCCAGGTCTGCCTGACTGAAATATTTGACCTCAAAGCTTGAGAGATGCAGAAGGATCTCCTTGCAGTCGGTGGTCTCGATCAGATACTTTGCAAACGTATAATAATCTGAAAAGTTTCCAAAATCAAAGTAAAAGTTGTACCAGGAGAGGCCTGAAAGCGCTGACAGGCGTTCAGGGTCCAGAACACCGGCTTTTGAGCCGCCGATCACAAAAGCGTTGAAGTCTTCTCTGTGCCGCTTCACATAGACCGCCTTGATCTCGCGGGTGTAGTTGTCGTTGTTGACGAGTTCTTTGTCCTTGTAGCCGGCAAAATACTCGGTGGGGTCAACGATGTAGTTGGAGGCCATATATATGGCCATCGCACCGAGAAAGAGGGCAAAGAAGAGTGCGATCCAGCGCCGGGCGGCTTTCTCAGCCCGGGCGGCGTTCTCTGTTTCAGTGCTTTTTTCGGCCCCGGAAACATCCCGCGGGGAGTCTTGGCGTTTATCTTTTGTCATGGCTGATCCTTACAGCCGCCTCTTCTGTGATGCCCGCGAGCCTGAGCGCCTGCCTGAAAAAGGCGTGAGCGGGATTAGCTAAAGGAGAGAGGACGGCTTTGAATTCTATCGGATGGGTTTCGTTTCGTTGTTTCGTACCTGTAAAGCCGCAGGACCCTGCAGGCATTCGGCCGGGCTGAGGCTCCTGTCGTCGCATTCAATGTGCGCCCGGTCTTTGCTTTTGATCGTATGACCTCGTTTGGCGACAAGCGGCCAAAGCGGACTGGACAGTTACGCTGTTTCTGTTTGTCCCTCCTCAAGGGAGATCCTGCAAAAGCTTCCCGGGCGGCTTTCTTCTTTCTCGATCAGAACTGGAAGTAGAGGAACTGCACGACTTTGTTCATGTTCATGACACATACCATCATCAGGACTGCCGCGAAGATGGCGTTCCTCACGCTGGGCCTGAACTTCTCTGTCATCTCCCGGGAGTTTGGAAGGAACCAACAGACGAAGAGCCCCAGGGTCAGAACCAGACCTGTGGACTTATGGCAGAGGATGAAGGTACGGATGGTAGAAAGCCAGCTGCTGAGGTCTCCTCCCAGGGAGGAGAAGTGAATGAGGCCTCGGTAGACATGCGCCGCGTCGGAAAAAGAGTTCGCGACAAAGAGCACCCTCAGGAGCACGACCCCGATGGCGGTCAGGAGATAGGCCAGAGGCGCCGGGAAGCTTTTCCCCTTTTTCTTCATCGCTGAGGCGAAGCAGACGAACATCCCGTTAAAAATCCCCCAGACCACGAAGGTCCACCCGGCTCCGTGCCAGAAGCCGGAGACGAAGAAGGTGACCATGGTCGCTGTATAGTAATTCCGCCATTTGTCTCCGTGCCGATAGACGGAGCGGAAGATATAGGCGGAGAGAAAGCGGGACAGGGTCATGTGCCATCTCCTCCAGTAGTCCTGGAAGTTTCTCGCCTTGTAGGGAGAATCAAAGTTCTGGGGAATCCGAATGTTGAACAGCCATCCCAGACCGATCGCCATGTCCGCGTAGCCGGACAGATCAAAGTAGTAGGAGACCGTGTAGGCGATGGAGGAAAACCAGGACTCCAGAATCCCCGGGTTTTCCGGGAG
>CADBUA010000546.1 GCA_902797665.1 uncultured Lachnospiraceae bacterium
CCTGCGTCCACAAAGTGGACCGTAGCGCCAGAGACCTTCACCCCCCGCTCCAGGGCTTTTTCATGGACTTTCAGTCCATAGAAGCCCTTCCCGCAGAAGGAAGGAATCAGGGAGGGATGGATGTTGATGATCCGGTTGGGATAGGCTTTCACCATCGCCTCCGGGATCACGCAGAGAAAGCCGGCCAAAACCACAAAGTCTGCGCCGGACTCCTGCACCCCCGACAGAAGCGCCCGGTTGAACTCCTCACGGGAAGAAAACTCCTTTGGGGAGATGACCCGGGAAGGAATCCCGGCATTTTTTGCCCGCTCCAGGGCATAAGCCCCTCTGTTGTTTGAGATCACCATCCCGATTCGCGTGTCCGTGATCTTTCCATCCCGGATCGCGTCAATGATCGCCGCGAGGTTGGTCCCCCCGCCTGAAACCAGTACCGCCAGTGTCACCATCTCTTTACTGAAGGACTGCCTCACGCGGTCCCTCCTCCACCTTTCCGATCACATATGCGTGCTCTCCTGCCCTTCCAACCGCGGAGAGCGCCTTCTCGCACTCATGCTCCGGCAGCGCCAGAACCATACCGATGCCCATGTTGAAAGTGTTGTACATGATCTTCTCCGGGATCTCTCCCTCCTTCTGGAGCATCGTAAAGATCGGCGGCAGCGGATAGCTCTTCTTCTCAATCACGGCACGAACGCCCTCCGGGAGCATGCGCGGGACGTTCTCATAAAAGCCTCCGCCGGTGATATGGCTGCAGCCACGGACCCGGATTCCCGCCTCTTTCAGGGCAGAGAGAGCCTTTACATAAATCCTGGTCGGGCGGAGCAATACCTCGCCAAGCGTCCCTCCCAGGGATTCATGGTAAGTCTGGAGCGTCTTCTCCTCTGTGCCAAAAACCTTCCGGATCAGAGAGAATCCATTGCTGTGAACGCCCGAGGAGGCAAGGCCCACCAGGACATCGCCTGGGGTAATTTCCGCGCCGCTGATCAAGTCCTTCTGGTCGGCTGCGCCGACCGCAAAGCCTGCCAGGTCGTACTCATCCTCCGGGTAAAAGCCCGGCATCTCAGCCGTCTCACCGCCGATCAGCGCGGCGCCTGCCTGAACACAGCCCTCGGAGACCCCGGCGACAATCTTTGCAATCTTGTCCGGATAGTTCTTCCCGCACGCGATATAGTCCAGAAAGAAAAGCGGTTCCCCGCCCGCGCACGCGATATCGTTGACGCACATGGCGACACAGTCGATGCCAACCGTGTCATGTTTGTCCAGGACAAAGGCCAGTTTCAGTTTTGTGCCAACCCCATCCGTCCCGGAAAGGAGGGTCGGATGCTCCATCCCCTTGATCCTGTCGAGGGAGAAGGCTCCCGAAAAGCCGCCCAGGTCGCTCAGAACTTCCTCCCGCATCGTTCTCGCGACATACTGCCGCATCAGTCTGACTGACTCATAGCCCGCTTCGATGTCCACCCCTGCACTCTTATAATCCATCTGTTTTCCTCTGTATCTCTGTGTATCTCTTACCGTATCTGATCCCACAGCTGATCGCGATCTGACGCAACCATCTCTCTGATCTCTGATCTTCAGGCCCGCTTATCCCGGCGCTTCCGATCCTTCGTCCGTCTAGTCTTATCACTTCTTATAACGGGCGTAGCCGGTCTCCTGAAGCATCTGGTCCTTCTTCTGGACCTCCTGCTGCATGGTCTGCCTGTACGCCTTCAGCTTCCCGCAGAGGTCCGGATCGCTGACTGCCAGGATTCTCAGAGCGAGAAGGCCGGCATTCCTGCCGCCATCGATGGCCACCGTCGCCACAGGGATTCCCGGCGGCATCTGCAGCATGGAGTAAAGGCTGTCCGCCCCGCCAAGAGATGCGCTGTGCATGGGGATCCCAATCACAGGAAGTGGAAAGAGGGCTGCCATCATGCCCGGGAGATGTGCCGCCATTCCGGCTCCGGCGATGATGACCTTGATCCCACGCTCCTCTGCTGTTTTCGCGTACTCAAAGAAGACATCCGGCTCCCGGTGCGCAGAAATAATCCGCATCTCATACGAGACACCGAACTCCTCAAGCACCTGTGCTGCCTTCGCCACCACCGGCAGATCCGAATCACTGCCCATCACAATGCCAATCTGAGCCATCCCGCTCCTTTCTGCTTCCAGGAAAAGCCGGAAAGGTCCGGCAGATCTCTGGTAAATGCTCAATGAATAGGTCTCAAAGTGTTCTGGGCGCCCTCCCTGAAAAACAGCAAAGAACGCCTTCCTTGATCAACACCCTTAGCCTCTCGATTTCTCCATAAAAGGCCAGAACGAGGCCTTTTCAGGCGCCTATTCTACCCGGAGGCATTTTTCGTGTCAAACTCGAATCAGTCGGATGAATCAGCTGAA
>CADBUA010000547.1 GCA_902797665.1 uncultured Lachnospiraceae bacterium
TCCGTGTTTTTCCCGGAAGAAAAATGGACAGATTACTGGTGTCCATTTCTGGACAAACTGTGGTCACAAAAATACACCCTCAGATCCAGAAAATGATCGGGGGCGGTGTCTCTGCGCAGAATAAGCTTCTGATCGAGCCTTTGAAACGGCGCGTTCGGGAGCATGTGATACCTGCCTTCGCGGAGCATCTGGAGATTCGGGCTGCTGCTCTCAGAAACAGCGCCGGTCTTGTCGGCGCTGTGGCCTGGTTCATGCAGGAGCATTCGGAAGTCTGACACCGGGATTTTTCAGCGGTCAGGGAAAGCAGAGAAGCAAACGCGCGGGAGCGTGTACGAGCGATACTTTGCGGAACATCAGGAAGAAAAAAGGCGCCGCCGGAGCGATCCAGGCGGCGCCTTTCTGGCTTTGGACGTTGAGAGACAGATATATGAGCGGCTCCTCCATTTGGAGAAGTCTCTGCCGCTGCGGTTACTTTTTGCTGATCTTTCCGGTCTTCAGGTCATAGTAGACATTTCTCTCATGATTGTTTTGCATATAATATATATGTAAACGATGGTTTTTTACACTTGAATCCAGGAAAGATATCGGCAGATTTTTAGAACCGAAGGAAAAGACTTTCTTCATCCCGCTCCCGTTCGGCTTGCAGCTGTAGACCGTGATGGTGCCGTCCATTCCCGAAGACATGTAGCTGGAGAAGTAAAACCGGCCTTCATAGGCGAGGGCGGTGAGCGAATACTTCGCAAGGGTTTTGACTTTCTGGATGCCTGACGGGACCGCCTTGTAAAGGTTTATGGGATGAGCAGAAACGTCTGACGGCATATAGGGGAGTGCTATCATATAGGAGCCTGAGACAGCCAGCGTGACAAATTCCTTACTGACAGTGAAATCCTTCCCGCTACTGATCCTGTAGGCGTCAAGCCAGTAGCCTCCTGCTTCCGAGTTTCTCTGAATGTAGATGTTTCCAGAGGCGACATTGATCACAGCAGCCTCGGTTCCAAAGCTTTCGAGTACGGTGCTCTTTCCTTTTACTCTCTGGTACAGTTTGCTGCCTTTCACGTAATAAGTGTATGTCCCATCGGACCAGACACCGCTGCGGGTCTCTTTGAAAGCTGCTGCATGCGCATTACGCGAAAGAGCCAGAGAGAGGAGACCGGAGAGAATCAGAAGAAAAAGAAAAAGCCTGTGGGAAAAAAGTGTCTTTACGGGTTTCATGGAATGATTCCTCCTTTGATTGTTTGGATCTGCCCGGAAGCATCAGAAGCTGCGAGGACGCATCAAGGGATGCCGGCCTGTACCGATTCCTTTCGCAAATCATTACGCGCGCGGGATTTGCAGCTTTCCAGACATAAGGCGCCTTCAGGGGAGAGGACATGCCCAGGCGCCTACATCCACATGAAATGTGCGCCTGTACTTTCCTTGAAGGGTTCTTTACTCTTATTTGCAGCGCTGACTGGACAGCCAACATGATTTTATCATACTTCCCAGGATTTATGTCTGCTGATGAGGGTTTTTTGACTCGAGCCGTCTGATCCGAAAAGGCTACTGCTGGGCTGGAACTATAATTCGATAATAATCGATATAACGGAAAACACTTTTTCTTCTTCCTTTATTTCGTTCTTTCGATCCTGCCCCTCCCTTCACCTGCCGCATGAAATGCTGGAGGATCTCAGGCAGAGCTGCAAACATCGTATTTGTCCAGCCGCAGGCTCCTCTAGGCATTCGGCCGGGCTGAGGCTCCTACGCCCGCATGCAATGTGCGCCCGGCCTTTGCTTTTGAAATGCATGGCATCGCTTTGCGCAGCAAGCCACAAAGCGGACTGGACAGTTGCCAAATATCAAGGGTATATATACCGGAAACCCTTCGAGTTTGCCAGGCGTTTCAGCGGTATATGCCCGCTTTCGCCAATTCTGTCGCAGTTTCCCGCGCTCGCGGCTATAACCTGAGGAAGCGGTGGGCTGAAACCTTCTCTTTTGATCGTGACGCGTTCCAAAGAGCTGAGAAGGAAGGACAGACAATTCGATGCCTATCTATCTGTATTATGAATTTCCTTGCGGGTGAGTATGGCTATGTGATAAATATCGACACATGGCGATGTATGCTTTCTGACTGCTGCCCAGCTCTCTCTGCACAAAGCCAGTTTCAGAGCCCGGAGTTCATGAGGCTTTTCCCTCTATCCTCATAGAAGGAGGGACTGGGGGAGGGGCAGAGACCGGGTGGCGGATGGGTATGCCGGACCCTGACCTCGGAGATCCATGACTACAGTTCAGAAAGGATTCTGCGGCTGCATTTGTGCCGCGTCCCCCCAGCAGCCCTCCCCCTTTTGATGGGGCTCAAAGATGCGCGAAGCTGCCGGACTGGAGTTATTTATTGATGAATGCCAATGTGTTTTGCCGGGAAGCGTTCAATTTGCAGGTGTTTCAGCGGTATATGCCTGTTCGCGCCAATTTGATCGCAGATTTTCACGCGCGCCGGTATATCATCGAAGGAAGAAGGCGGCTCTGAAAACTGGAAGGCCCAGGGCGCCTGAAGGGGCGAGGCAGGGCGAAAATGCCTATGACAGCATGAAATACGCATCTGTTCTTTGCTTTTGAGCTGTATTACCACGTTTGCGCGGGCCGTGCCTAAAGCGGACTGGAAAGCAGGAAGCCTTCAAAGCTTCCGAATGGAACAGATGGAACAGCTGCCGTTTTACAGGGGCGGGATTTGTCGTATCATAGCGAAGAAGCAGAAGGCAATCTTCCGGGAGATGAGGGATAACACAATGCAGGATCCGATATATGATCAGGGATCGAGACTGATCTTCCATGTGGATGTGAACTCCGCTTTTCTGTCCTGGTCTGCCTTGAAGGCGCTGGAGGAGGACCCCTCCGGGATGGATCTGAGAACGATCCCCTCCGCCGTAGGAGGGGATGTGAAGCTGCGGAAAGGGGTCATCACCGCCAAGTCCATCCCGGCGAAAGAGTACGGAATCAGGACTGGAGAACCTGTGGTGACAGCCCTTCAGAAGTGCCCGGGCCTCGTCCTGGTCAGAGGGGACTTTCAGACCTACCGGATGTATTCGAAGAAGCTTATAGAGCTTTTGAAAAACTACTCTGACAAGCTGGAGCAGGTCTCCATCGATGAGGCCTACCTTGACATGACAGATGCCATGAATGAGATGATAAAGGCTGAAAAGCCCGCATCTGGCATTGAGACGGTGATTTCGGATCAGGAAAATGGCATCCAGGATGATGTTTCAATGGAACAGACGGAGCATCTGAGAGAAGTCAGAAAAAACGAGAAAGAGATCATCAGCCTGGCAGAGAGGCTGAAGAGGGAAGTGCGGGAGAAGCTCGGTTTTACAGTAAATGTGGGCATCTCAACAAACAAACTCCTGGCCAAGATGGCTTCAGACAGGGAGAAACCTGATAAGGTGCACACCATCTTTCCCTGGGAGATTCCGGATAAGCTCTGGCCTCTCCCTGTTGGAGAGCTCTATGGCTGCGGCCATGCCACAGCCTCCAGGCTTCAGGAGATGGGCGTCAGGACCATCGGGGACCTGGCCCTTCTGGGGCGGATGCTTCTGATCAGCCAGCTCGGGGACAGCCTGGGCGCTTACATCTACGCGGCCAGCATGGGACTTGGATCCGACGAGGTCCGGACCTCTCGGGAGGACGCCAAAAGCGTTTCCAATGAGTGGACCACATCCGTGGATGTGGACGCCTCAAACTTTACTGCTGAGGCCATTCCCCTTCTCCATGTTCTCGCCGGGAGCGTCGCGGAACGGCTGATCAAAGACGGTGTCTATGCCTCCACCATCGGGGTCGTTGTGAAGACAGACACGTTCGCCCGAAAGTCCAGACAGACCCGGCTGAGGGAGTCCACCAATGATGAGAGCCTGATTTACCAGACAGCGGAGCAGCTTCTCACCCAGCTCTGTTTTGGCGATCATGGCTCATCAGGCCTCTTTGACCAGGGAGCCGGCCTCCGCCTGATCGGCGTGAAGGCGGAACACCTGGATAAGGGGGAGTACCGGCAGATCTCCCTTTTTGACTACTCGAAAAGCCTCGAGGAGGAAAGACGGAGGAAGAAGAAGGAGGAGAGTCTTCAGGCGATGATCGAGAAGATCCAGCTCAGATATGGACAGGAGGCGGTCCATCTGGGCACAGGAAAAGAGCGGGATATGGAGCGTGGAAGCAAATGAAAATCTCAGTTCTGACCATGTTTCCGGAGCTGTTTCCGGATTTTTTGAGAGAACCTGTGATTGCCCGGGCGCGCGGTCTCGGGAAGGCTGAGATCTCCATTGTGGACATCAAAGCCTTTGCCGGCGGCTCTTTCCGCCGGATTGATGACGACACCTATGGGGGCGGGGCGGGCATGGTCATGCGTGCCCTGCCGATTCTCCGCGCATTGGAATCTGTGAAGGAGATGGGCGCGAACTGTCATACCATTTATCTGACGCCTTCGGGAGTTCCCTACACGCAGAAAAAAGCCCGAGAGCTGTCCAGTCTTCCGGGTCTTGTCCTTCTCTGCGGGCACTATGAAGGAATCGACGCCCGCGTCCTGTCCCATGTGGACGAGGAGATCTCCATTGGAGACTACGTTCTGACAGGCGGTGAGCTGCCGGCTAAGGTAGTTCTGGATTCGGTGATCCGGCTTCTCCCGGGGGTTCTCCGGGAGGAGAGCACCCGGGAGGAGTCTTTCGAGAACGGGCTTCTGGAATACCCCCAGTATACAAAACCGGCGGATCTGAACGGGGACCGTATCCCCGAGGTGCTTCTTTCCGGGGATCATGAAAAGATCCGCTTATGGCGCCTCCGCGCGTCACTGAAGCTCACACTCAGGCATCGTCCGGACCTTCTCGAAAACCGTGTTTTCACCGAGGAGGAGCGGAAACTCCTCCGGGAGATTCAGGAGGAAATGCCAGGAGGCGACTGATCATTGCAGGGAGACCCTGCTTTTGTCTTCCCTCTGGGCAGATGCTTCGCGATTTTCAGAACCTGGGGGAACTGCTTTCTTAATCCCTGTATCGGGGGCAGATCTGGCCTGTATCTGAACATATTGTTTTCATTTCGCAGAACCCGGAACTGTGGTATAGTAGAACATGTTTATACCCGAGACTCTCAAGATTTGCCGCAGGCGAATCTTTCGTGCCTCTGCATATACCGCGGCCAAGGGCCTGGCTGGCAGATTCTCCTGCTTTCGAGGATCATTCTGCTTTCTGGCCGCGGAGGCGTGCCGGCTGCAGGGAGAGGGTTTACCACTTTCTGTGTTGGATTTGGCGGTGGGGTTTACCTTGAGCGTTTATTCACGAGGTGCATATGGATAAGCAAAAAATGAAGATGTTCCTGCTCAGCGCAGGGCTGGTGGCATTTCTGGGATCGTCCGTGCTTCTTTCAGGATCCACGGCAGCAAGTGAGAACAGCGCCTTCCCGGGGGTTGTCGCGGATGACGGAGGAGCGCCCGCCCAGTCCCAGGATGGGACCGGCGGCGGGGAGATTTCCTCTTTGACAGACGCTTCTTCCGGGGAAGGGGAGCTTGTTTCGGGGGACAGCCAGGGGGACGGGATCACCTTCGCGGACGATTCCAGCGGAGAGGAACCCGCGCCCTCCACCGAGGCTCCTTCCACTCCTGCACCTCAGGAGGAGGCTGCGCCGTCATCGCAGGAAGCTCTGCCGGTGGCCACTGATCCAGGAACACAGCCAGCGGCCGCAGATTCAGGAGCACAGCCGCCGGATGCCATGGCGGCAGAACCGACATCTGCGGCAGATACCTCCTCAGGCAGCAGTGGGGATGCTGTGTCAGCCAGTGATCTCGCCGGCCTTTTCTCCGACGAGTCCGGCGAAGAGGAAGGAGAGCTGATGCCGGATGGCATCTCTGTGTCCGACAGCGCGACGGACCAGTCTGTTCCGGATGGGATTCCCGCAGGGGGCGCGGATCAGTCGGTCCCGGATGGGATTCCCGCAGGGGGCACGGATCAGTCTGCCCCGGACGGCATCAGCCAGAATGGCGCCGCTCAGGCAGAGGGGAGTCTGACAGCCGGAGTATCGGATGCTTCGGCGGCCGCATCTCCAAGCGACCAGGGCACACAGCCATCTGACGGCATCCAGGCGGAGAATGCATCGACTCCCGCGGATGGGATTCAGGCTGCTTCTCAGGAGACCGAGGCGCCGCCCGCAGAAACTCCGACTGAAACGGAGCACGCAGCTGAGACGGAAGCGACGGGAGAGACTCCGGCGGCAGCAGGAGAGGCGAGTTCCAAGGTCAAGTGGGTCCTGCCCAACTTCCTGGGCACACTGGTTCCATCTTTTACTTCCCGCCCGGCGGACTCCTTCACGATCGGCCTTTATGTCAGAAAAAACCAGATGGCAGGTTATCTGCCGAAGTATACGGGCAACGTGACTTCAGGCCAGGATGTCGTGGAAATCTCGGATCTTACGATCAATGCGTCCGGCTCCGGATTTACCGCGGTGGCGGTCCAGGGAACGGCGGGGCGCGGGGACAGCCCCTCCACTGTGGATATTGAAAATGTGGACATCGTCGCCGCGGATGACGAGCAGGGCATTAATGCGTCGGATTTCACCGGACTGGGCTCTTTGATCGTGGCATCCGGTGTGAGTGAGGACGCGCATACGCGCGTCAATGTCCACAACATGAACCTGGTCAGCACCGGCTTTGTCCGGGATGCCATCCTGGCCAACGATCACGCAGATGTGCTTGTCCGGGATTCGAACATCACCGTCAACGGGGCCGACCCGATGCCGGGAGGGGATGCCTACAGCAGCTATGTCTCTTCGGGAAACCAGGCATATATGATCTCCCCGCCCTGGGTGCTCGGCATCTCAGGCGGTGCCCGCGCTGCCAACGTTCTTGGGGACGGGAGCAGTCTGAGCATCGTGAATTCCAGCATCAAGGCAGGCGGATGGGGTGTTCTCTCCACAGACAACTGCCAGAGCCCGGTGATCAACACCCTGGACTCCACCCTCAGCATCGCGGGTTCGGATGAGACCTACGGCCTGAACGGCGGCGCGGAGCTGTTCGGCTATGGGAAGAATTACGGCAGCGGCTATGGATCCTACGCGATCGGCGGGGCCAATGAGAATTTTTACGGAACAACCTTTGACAATATGACCTACGCCTCCATCATGACCGGGTCCGGGAAGATGTACTATGGCAGGTCCTACAACGGCCTGGAACTCAAAAACGCCGCCGGGGATGTCATGTATACCGGCCAGGAGGCGGGAACAGATGTGGAGGCTTCTGAGCTGACCGGCACGGCGGATGTGACGATCGAAAGCCCGGCAGCTCCACCGGAAGGACAGACTGCGCCAGAGGCTGCTGGAGATGCCTCACCGGCAGCTCCTCCTGAGGACCCTGCCGGAGAGAGGACGGTGAATGTGTCCGCGCCGGAGACTGACGCGCCGGCAACGACCGAGACCAGCGCGCCGGCA
>CADBUA010000548.1 GCA_902797665.1 uncultured Lachnospiraceae bacterium
AGGAAGCTATTATGACACAGGAAGAATTGAATGCAAAGATAACGGAATTCAATGGCATCATGGAGAAGCTCAGTGCGGCCGCGAAGGATGCTGTGGAGACAGCCCAGGTTTACAGACTCGAGGCAGGGGAGGCTCTGGGAGAGAAGATCGACGAAGCCAGAGGCAACATTGTGGCTATGCAGGAGAACTTCCGTATCGCTTCTGAGAGGCTGCAGGGGAAGGCCTTTTCTGAGATGCTGAAAGCGCAGATGAGCATGAGGGCAGCCAGAGAAGACTTCGAAGCCGAGCTGGACGCAAAGAAGAACGAGGCGGACAAGGCGGGATATGAGGCTTACATGCAGGATGTCTCTGAGTATGCCAGGATCTGTGCAAAGATTTCGGAGCTTGCAACCGAAGAGTCAAAGCTTGCTGCCCTGCGTCTTCTGGATGCCCAGACGAAGTTCAAGGAGAAGTTCGGCGAAGCGGAGTAAGTGCGCGCAAGCGGATGCCTTTGAGCAGATGTCCTGCGGGAAAAACAGATTATTTTTTATAATGACATAGTGATTTTGTTGTAAAGCAAATATAAGCTTGGAGAGAAGTTATAAGATGGCAAAGAAAATTAATCAGGTATTAACGGGCGAGAAGGAACAGGTGAACAAGGGGCGCATCAAGGAAATCACAGAAGTGCTCATGAAGCATAAGATTACAGAGGGGCTCACACCCGAAAAGCTTAGGCTTCTCCTGGAGGATCTGGGACCTACCTATGTCAAGATGGGGCAGATCATGTCCATGCGTTCCGACATGCTTCCTACTGAATACTGTGAGGAGCTGACAAAGCTTCGCTCAAATGTGGCGCCTCTGGATCTGGAGACGGTCAAAAAAGCGATTGAGACAGAACTTGGCAAGCCGATCTCGGAGATGTTCGAGTCCTTCGATGAGAAGCCGCTCGGATCTGCATCCATCGCCCAGGCACACAGGGCTGTGCTGAAGACCGGCGAGGATGTTGTGATCAAGGTGCAGCGTCCTGGCATCTATGAAAAGATGAAGGATGATGTCGAGATCCTCAGAAAAGCGGCCAAGCTGATGGAGATCACTGCCGGCATTGAGAAGGAGGACTTCAACTCAATGCTGGATGAGATGTGGGATGCCACAAAGGTGGAGATGGACTTCTACCATGAGGCAGGCAACCTGAATCGGTTCAGAAAGAACCAGGAAGGGGTGCCCTATGTGGTATCGCCGGTGGTCTATACCCAGTATTCAAACAAGCGGATTCTGACGATGACCAACATGAAGGGCGATCAGATCGACCACGTGGATGATCTGCGCGCTCAGGGTCTGGATGTCCATGATCTCGCCCAGAAGATGGCGGAGAACTATGTGAAGCAGGTGGTCTCTGACCGCTTCTTCCATGCGGACCCGCATCCGGGCAATATCCGGGTCAGCGGCGGGAAGATCGGCTGGATCGATATGGGAACGATGGGCGAGCTGTCCAAAGGACTTGCCAAGGGGATTCTGGATTTGATCCAGGCCATCGTGCTTCAGGATCCGGATGAGGTGGTCGAGGTTGTGCTCACCGTCTTCACCCCCAGGGGAGAAGTGGACAAGGTTGCGTTCACCAAGAGCATTCAGCGGGTTCTCAAGAGATACATGTCCGAAGACTTCGGATCCATCGACATTGGTCTGCTGATTGAGGAACTGACGGACGTCTGCAAGGACTCCAACTTTGCGATTCCGAATGGCCTCACGACCCTGGGCAAGAGCCTGATCACGATCGAAGGCACGATCCTGGCTGTGGATCCGACGGTAAATCTGATGGAGATCCTGTCCGCCTACATCAAGCAGTACGCGGTAAAGGATGAGAGGACGCCGGAGCAGAGGGTTCAGGAAGCAGCGATGAAGTTTGCTGGATCCGTGAAGCGTGGACTTGAGGCCCCCGGGAATATGGCCAGTGTCATCAAGCTCCTGAAGGATGGTGATCTGAAGCTCAGGCTGGAGATGGCTGACAGCGACAAGACTGTCACGCAGAAGCAGGAGCGCGCGGATGATCAGACAATCGCCACTCTGGTGCTTGCCTTCTTTACGCTGACCGGTCTCATGGCGGGGAAGGAATCCAAGCATAAGGTGATGGGACTTCCCTGGCAGGCATTCCTCAGCTTCACCGCAGGATTTGCCATGGCTGTTGGTTTGGTCATCAAGTACGCGAAGCGCTATATCGATCTGTAAAGAGGAGATCCTTCGAGATCTGAAAGATCAGAGAAGATCGATTTAGGAAAAAGATCCAGATGGGTCGAAGAAAGATATGCATTTAGCTTTTTAAAGCTTTAAGCTTTATACGAAGCCTTCCGACAGCCTCTCATGGCTTCGGAAGGCTTCCGCATTTTCTGAGAGAAAGGCGGTCTCTGACCGATCCCCGGCATGATGCCTCTGGACATATTGCTGCTAGCGCAAGCATCTGCGAAAAAAGGAGCGCGCAGGTATATACTGGCCACGCATCCGGCAAATCCGAATGATCCGGTATTATAATGCTGTCTTTGAACGGTCGGGGGAGAGGCCCCTTTATTCATCGACTTGCGGCTGTGCTCTTTTATCTTCAGCCTTTTGGAACTGGATGGTATTGATCAAATGGTGGAATAATATGATTAGCGCAAATATTGAATTTGTCAATGTCGATTATGAAAAGAGCATTACGGGACTTGCTGAGCATCTGAAGGCAGAAGATGCGTCATGGTTGAAGGCGGAAACCGGGAGGCTCCTGGCTAAAGCGGTGCCCTATGCGGGCCATGTATTTGACAAGCTGTCTGACCCGAAAAAAGCCAAGCTCGCTGAATGGCTGTTAAACCATAACAGAATCAGGATCGCCTCGGCGATCAATGGGGCGCTTCACTCAGATCCTTACGCGAAGAATATCCTGGTCGGAATTATAGAGTTTCATGTAGCCAGGAAGGGGATTTTACTCCACGGAGAGAGGATCGTGGTTGACTATGAGGCACTGGTCAAAGATCCTGGGATTAAGAAGATTCTTGAGAACGAGGCAGGGAACAAGCTTCAGGATATCAACATGCTTCGAAAACTGGGGATGGATTCAGTCCTGAAGTCTCAGACAGGTCTTCTTGCGGGAATCGCAGTAAAGCTTATTCCCGGAAACGTAGAGGAGATGATCATCGAGCTTTTGAACGCCAAAGACAACAAGGTCAAAATCCGGGAACTGGTCAACAAGGGAATCGCTGACGCAGGTTTGGTTATGGAGACAGGCCGGATCCGTTTTTTCAGGGGATAAAGCGGCTCTGATGAAAGGATACCCAGCTGATGGAAAGTGCCGTATGCCTTTCTCCTGACCGTCTCCAGATTGTGCCAGCTCCAGGAACAGGGAGGCCTTTGAGCGGTATCGGAGGTTCTGATTGGCGAAGCTGGCAGAGCATTGACAGGCAGAGAGAGATGCCCTATAAAGGAAATGTAAAACAGATTCTGGGAAATGCATTTTCGATATAATTGTTGAATGATATGGATTTTAAGTGCATTTTCTCGATATTATAG
>CADBUA010000549.1 GCA_902797665.1 uncultured Lachnospiraceae bacterium
CGCTTTTGCCTCTGAGAGAAGCTCCGCTGCTTCCGCTGGTTCTCACCATTGCGATCTCCCAGTCCCCGAAGCTTTTTCTCCCACTTTCCCCTATGAAGGAAGCCCGAACCCTCAGATAGTAGGTCTCCTCCGGCGCAAGGCCCGTGAATGTCAGACCCGCCTCAGCACTCTTTTTACTCTCAAGCAGGGTCTCGAAGCGCTCGTCCGCCGCGATCTGATACTGGTACAAAACCGCGCCTTCCTTCGGGGATATCGTCAGAGAGACGGAGTTCTCCCCTGGTTCCACCGCCATGATGGATAGCCGCGAACTGTTCCAGATCCCGTCAGCCTGTGCACTGCCTGCTGATAAAAGGACTGCGATATTTATGAGAGCCACTGCCAGGAATCTTTTACCCTTTTTCATTTCTATATCCCCCTTTTGTTCTTTTATCATTTATCTTAATTTATTATTATATTTTACTGATTTGTCTTTAACCTATTTTTCTAGACGAATCGTATTATATACAGTTCGTATCACCATGTCAAGTCGATTTTTAATTGTTTTCAAAAAATTTCTTGGCTCTCATAATAGTCATTTAAATCTTCTTGATCAATCTTTTATGATATATAGATGTTTTCAAATCGACATAAATACTTTTTAGTTCCTTATCACTTTTTGTAATTGGACTATTCATGTCTTATTCTATTCTCCATTTTATTTTTATTACCTTTCTCACGTTTTCTATTCTCCCTTATCTGACTCTCAGACAGCAAAAGCCGGGGCAGGTCTGACGCTGAAGGGAGCTTCCCTCGTCGCGGCATCAGACCTGCCCCGGCTGTATTCCTGTATTCCTGTATTTCTCTGTATTCCTGAATGTAGAGCGGACCCCTGAGGCAGCCCATGATCACAGTTCTCTGATGTTTGATGATGCTGAAGGTTTTCCTGTTTTTTCTGCTTACGCTGAGTCTTTCATGCCATCAATGTGACTTATTATTCCATTGAGGCAGCGCATGAAAGACACAGAAAATCGAACTGCGTCCTTCAACAGGAAGACGCAGCTCTGCCCGCAAGGGGTGAGAAACAGCAAATCAGGGCGAACAGGCATCAGGTTTGGCACAGCCTGGCAGATACGGCTTCCTGGTATAAAGCTTCACAGGAAATCAGCCCTGCTCCCTGTCTTCAATGCTCTCTATGATCTGAATGCCCTCAATGCCCTCAATGCGCTCTATGCTCTGAATGCCCTCAATGCCCTCAATGCGCTCTATGCTCTGCCTTCTCCCCCTGCCCGTTTCCCTTGCCCACTAAGCTGTCTGGCAAAACAGAGAGGGCACAGAGAAAGCATAACAAACTAAACTTCTGAGTCAGAAAGGCCAGGCAGATCACCGGCAAAGGGAAGCTTTTTGAGAGAGTCTCTTCATCGAACCTGGCGATGAAAGGCAGATCTCGCCCGTATGCTGTCTGCAGCAGGGGGACATCTCTTGACCGTCTCCATCCATCATGCCTGCCCGCCAGCAGGCTTTTTCGTAGCGATCCAGTCGCAAGCGCCCAGGAGCTGCGAGGCCGGGCTGAGGCTCCTGCACCCGCACTCTCAGTACGCCCGGCCTTTGCTCTTGAACTGGATTCCCTCGCCTGGCGACAAACGGCCAAAGCGGACTGGACAGTTATGCTTTTTCTACCGCTCCAGCGGACAGCACAGATACTTTCAGGCTTCATTCAGGCATATGCCCGCTCGCTCCAGACAGGTCCTCACGCTCGCGGGCATGACCCTTTTCCCATTAAATACTCTCTTTCACATATCCCATGTGCCCCGCGTAATAACTGCTGATATCATTCGGCACATCGTTCCAATACCAGACCCCATTGATCCGATACATATCCAGATAGTTCTCATCCCCGGTCTCATTGTTCGGCTCTCCGTACCCCCATCTCTGAAACTCTGAACTTGACAGAGGCTTTCCATCAAGCCAGATGAAGGACCCGTTGAACAGATATCCCCCAATCCATACGACGTGAATCTCGGGATGTTCCGAGAGAATCGCTTCAATTTTCTCCTGCTCCTCTGCGCTGTCGATCGTCGCCAGATATCCTCCGGAAGCTTCCGCGGATTCCTTGGCGCTCTCCCAGCTAAAGTCTCCGACCACCAGCTCATATCTGTGGCCAGACTGGGGCGCTTCTGTGATAGAAAGGCTGTCTACTGGCGTCTCGGTATCTATGGAAGCTCTTTCCGGCGCCTCAGTGGCCAGAGAACTTCCATCCGGTGCCTCGGAGGCTGGAGAACTGCCTGCCAGAATTTCAATGTCCGGGTGACCCTCGGCCAGCATCTCGCTGCCTGGAGGGTCGGTCTGCTTCTCTGTCTTTGCGGGAAGGGTTACTTCAATGTCCGGTCCCATCTCCTCCGACTCATGAAAAGCGGCCGTCTCTGCCGTGTGATCTGGCATTTGTCCTGCCGCTCCCTCCTGGCTTTCAGAATCAGGCTGTCCTGCTGTTTCTGAAGGAGTCTCTGTCCCGCCTGTCTCCATCTTTTCTGGCGGATTCGATTCAGACTGGGTCCTGCTTGTAGTCAGACTGGATGTCCCCGGCCTATGCCCCAGATTCAGTTTCTCCATGCTGCTGATGCTGTTCAGAAGATGGGTGAATCCAAAGAAAGCACATCCGCCAATCAGAGCGAAAATGAGAACGGATCGTACAATTCTTAAGTGGCCGGAATGTTCCTCTTCTTCCATGTCTGTATCCATATCCGCGTTTTCAAAGGAACGCCCCCTGGATCTCTTCTTCTGCTCCCCGGGACCTTCATAAGAATTCTGCCTGTATCGATTCTCCCAGGCAGAGGCGCGATCTCCCTGGTTCTGATCGTTCCATCTGTCATCCCGGTAATAGGACCCTGCCTTGTAGCTTCCTGACCTGCTGTTGCCTCTGCCATAGAAAGAGCCAGAATCCCTCAGCCCAAAGGTCCCCGCCTCAGCATCTCTCTGTCCATAGATCCCGGGCGTGTCAGGCATCGTGCTTCCTGATCCGCTACTCTTGAAATAGCCGCCGGAATCTCCCATTTGCTTTTCCTTTGCCGGGCCATCTGGCGGGTCCCCTTCCCTGTAATCGGAGAAGCGAACACCGCAGTACATGCAGCTGGCGCTTCCCGGTCTGATCTTTCCCCCGCAATTCGGGCAAAATGTAAAATTCATGCTTTTTTCTCCAAAAGAGGCCAGGTCCCTCTCCCGGCTCCTGGCCATCTCAATAGCGGAAGCATCAGAAGCTGCCGGGGCGCATCCCCCATGATACCCGCTCGCGTCCGCGGGTATCAGGTCAGCTGATTCACGATCACTTCCTTGCTTTCAGTGCTCGCCGACTGATTCTTTGCAGCAGTCCAGTC
>CADBUA010000550.1 GCA_902797665.1 uncultured Lachnospiraceae bacterium
AAAAATCGAGACTCTTTTTTCTCTCACGAAAGTGCTGAGGCTTTCCCGGCTTCCACATGGAACTTCCGGTCAATCTGAAAGCTGCTCCTTTCATACTCTTCCAGGCCGGTGCAGCTAATAAAGGTCTGGATGTCCCGGATGGAGTCCAGAAGATAGTGCTGCCGGTCTGAGTCCAGCTCAGAAAGTACATCATCCAGAAGCAGCACCGGACGATCCCTGAGCTTCTGCTTGACCAGCTCAATTTCTGAAAGCTTCAGAGAGAGGGCAGCAGAGCGCTGCTGTCCCTGGGAACCGAAATGGCGGATATCGATGCTTCCGATCTGGAAACTCAGATCATCACGGTGAGGGCCTGTGCCTGTGGTCTTCAAAAAAAGATCTTTCTCCCGCCCGGCTCGAACTTCTCGCGCGAAATCCTCCACAGAGACGTTTTTCTCATAACCGATCCCTAGGATTTCCCTGCCTCCGCTGAGTTTCTGGTGAATCGGGGAGGCGAGATCGGAGAGGGTCTTCACAAAACGCTCCCGATGCTCTATGACTCGGGATCCATGGGTGACCAGCTGCTCATCCCAGATATCCAGCGTAGCGGCGGCCTCCGTTGATTTGCCGAGATCCTTCAAAAGCTTATTTCTCTGGAGCAGGACCCTGTTATAGCCTGTAAGCTCCGCCATATAGACCTTATCCAGCTGACAAAGCTCCATGTCAAGAAAACGGCGGCGCTCAGCCGGTCCATTCTTGATGATAGAGAGATCCTCCGGTGAGAAGAAAATATAGTTTCCCAGGCCCACGAGCTCCGATGCCTTGTGGATCGGGACGCCGCCAATGGCGATCCCCTTGGCACGATTCTTTTTCAGGTGCATATCGATCCTGTAAGAGATTCCGGCTTTGGTCATCTCCATCCGGATGTGGGACTCCTCAGACCCAAAACGAATGAGCTCCCTGTCCCGGGAAGTCCGGTGAGACCTGGTGGTCCCGCAGACATAGACCGCCTCCAGGATGTTGGTCTTCCCCTGCGCATTGTCCCCATAGAAGAGGTTGGTACCGGGAGAGAACTCCAGCTGTAGGTTCTCATAGTTTCTGAAATGATCCAGCTTCAGCGACTTAACTTCCATGCACCCGTATTGTCTCTCCCCTGAAGGAGACCTCGTCCCCGTCCTTGATTTTTCTCCCCCGCATTGTGCAGACTTCACCATTCACCGAGGTTTGTCCCTCCTCAATGACAAACTTTGCATCCGCACCGGTATCCACGAGTCCTTCCGCCTTCAGGAGCTGTCCGAGTTTGATGAACTCATCTCCCTTCCTGATTGTGAAATCCTTCATAGTTCCTCCTCAGCGCACAAATCAGCAATCAGCCGGATCACTGAATGCTTTTTCCTAAATCCCATCCCCAGGATCTCCAGCCTTGTTGCGGCTCTTTCTATACACGCGACCCAGGGAATCTGCCAGATATTGTCCAGAGCCAAATGTCCGTCTGCTTTTCCACCGTTCTCCACAGAGTTATCCACATTTTATTCCTTTTAGGCTCTCTTTGTGGCAGTTCTGAATGCCTTCATAACAGTTTCCACAAAAGAACAGCACGAAAAGGAAGCAAATATTCCATCTCAATTCACGAAGTTCACCGGAAGAATCATGTAGATATAGGATGGTCCCTCATCCATGATAAAACAAGGAGCTTTCGTGCTGATGAAGGAGATTGTGATCTCATCCCCATCAATGACCCTCAGGGCCTCCAGGAGATACTTCGGGTTGAAGCCGATCTCAATCTCATTCCCCTCCGTTTCAATGTCAATATCATCACTCATAGAGCCGAGGGTAGATTTGATCCGGAGGTTCATGGAATTCTGCTCTACCTTCATCACCAGAGGCCGTTTGTCCTGCTCATTGGAGAACAGAATGGCCCGGTCAACAGAACTCATCAGAAGTTCCTTGCGGACCTTGATCCTGCTTTCAAATTCATTGACAAGCATCTGGTCAATCCGAAAGAAGTTACCCTCGATCAGTCTGGAGGTCACGATGGTCTTGTTCATCTCGAAAAGGACCATGTTGGGGGTAAAATAGAGGTTGACCGGATCGCTGATCTCCCCGCTGGAAATCTTCATGATCTCATTCAGGGTCTTCCCTGGGATGATCGCCTTGCGGTTGCCATAGGAGACATCCAGGTTCAGGATCCGGATGGCGATCCTGTGGCCATCCAACGCTACCATACGGAGCTCGTTGTCCCGCATCTCCAGAAGCTCTCCGGTCATCGTCCGGTTGGCATCCGTGAGGGCTGCGGAGAAGATGGTCTGGCGAATCAATTCCCTCAACTGGAACTGATTCAGACACACAGGCTGTTCTCTGTCAATGGAGGGGAGCGGCGCGAACTCTGTGCCGTCTTTTCCACTGATGTGGAAAACTGCGGTTCCACAGATGATCGTCGTCTCCAAGGTTGCGGGATCTGTCTCGATCAGGATATCCGACTCCGGCAGTTTGCGAATGATCTCCGAAAAAAGCTTCGCATCCAGGGCGACAATTCCCCGCTCCTCAATGCTTCCATCCAGGATCGTTTCGATCCCAAGCTCCATATCATTGGCGATCAG
>CADBUA010000551.1 GCA_902797665.1 uncultured Lachnospiraceae bacterium
ATCTATCGATCCACCCACCCGCGCCAGACATACAAGATCACGATCGCCCCAAAATTACGCGCACGGGAGGCATAAAAATGTCGTACCTGTCCAGTCGCATACTCCTGTACAGATACGAGGTCAGGCATCGACTCCTGTCGTTACATGAAATATGCGCCCGTCCTTTTGCTTCTATTCTGAATTGTCTGAATTGATTTCTTTATCGATTACTTTCTTAATTTCTTTCCTGATTTCTTTATTTCTGCGCCTTTGTTCTGTATTTTCACGTTCAGCCAGGGCCGACCGGACTGTCCCAGAAGATCTACTGCTGACCCAGCTTCCGCGCAATCTCCTCGATGATGGCCGGCGGCACAAAGTGCGAAATGTCACCCCCGTAAGAGGCGACTTCCTTCACCGTCGTGGAGCTCAGATAGGCGTACTGAAGGCTTGTTGTCAAAAAGATGGTATCAATGCCCGGATTCATGATCCGGTTGGTCTGAGCCAGCTGAAGCTCGAACTCAAAGTCCGTGATCGCGCGGAGCCCCCTGACGATGAACTCTGCCCCCTTCTCCTTCGCAAAATCCACCGCGAGCCCGGAAAAAGAATCCACCTCCACATTGCTGATACCGTCTGTAACAAGCTGAATCATCTTAACACGTTCATCTACGGAAAACAATGGTGTTTTTGCCTGGTTGACCAGGACCCCGACAACCAGGGTATCCACCATCTCAGCGGCACGCTGGATGATGTCCATATGTCCGAAAGTCACCGGGTCAAAACTCCCCGGATACACTGCGATCCGCTTTCCCATGCTCCACCTCCGCCGTCTCCCTGATTTTCCGGAGAAACACATGCTCGTTGGTCTTATACTCCTTGATGCGTGTCAGCTCAAAGCCAAGTTCATTTACAAAGGAAAAATCCGCTCCCTTCTTCTCCTCGGCAATGAGCATCGTGCTCCTCGTGATAATCGGGCTCTCCGACAGAGCTTCCAGGGCCCTTCTGAGGTTCCCGTCCCCATAGGGGGCATCCAGGTAGACCAGGTCAAAGGGCGCCTCCCGGTAGAGGCTCCGAACAGCGGATGCCGCGTCTTTCTGAATCACCCTTGCCCTGTCAGACAGGCGGGTGAAGCGAAGGTTCTCCTGAATCACCTTAACGGCTTCCCTGCTCATGTCCACAAGGACCGCATATTCCGCCCCGCGGCTTAAAGCCTCAATCCCAATCCCCCCGCTTCCGGCAAAAAGATCCAGAAAGCGGCTGCCTGGAATCGACGGAGACAGGATATTGAAAAGGGTCTCCTTGATCCGATCTGTGGTGGGCCTGGTGTTCAGCCCTTCCAGGGTTTTGAGTGGAAGACTCCTGGCTTTTCCCGCGATGACTCTCATGACTCCCCCTTCTTCCTGCGCGGCAGTCTCCAGTCGAGATCCCCGTGATCCAGTCCCAGGACCATCGACTCAGCTGTCGCGATGTTGGTGGCGATGGGGATGTTGTATCGATCGCACTCCCTTGTGACCTCCACGATATTCGGTTCGTTGGGGCTGACCTCCAGCGGATTGTAGAAGAAGATGGCAAGATCCATGGCATCGCGCTGTATCATATCGATGAACTGTTTCTCCCCGCCGACAGCGCCCGGCAGAAACTTGTGCACCCTGAGATTGGTCGCGCTCTCAATTCTCCGACCGGTCATCTCTGTCGCGTACAGTTCATGCTTCGACAGGATATACTTGTAAGCCAGGCAGAAATTTTCAATCAGATCCTTCCTGGTGCTGTGTGCGATAAACCCGATGTTCATGCATATCCTCCCCCCGGAATGCCGTATGTCAGGTTATACCGGGAACCATTCGGATTTGCCGGATGCTCCCATGGTATAGGCCCGCTCGCGCCGTTTTCCCGCAGATTCTCACGCGCGCAGGCAACACAGAGATCCTAACAGAAAAGCCATTGTAAAGCAAAGATCGTCCCCAGGCAGGAGACCCGACATTGACCCTGGAGTGTATCCTTGATGCTTTCAGTCAAAAGTCACGATGGATTCAGGAAGGTTTCAGATTGTTTCCCTGCCCTGCCGGATGAAAGCCGGATGAAACGAAAAAGCCGGAAGAGCGCCTTCCATTTTCTGCCGGGAACCATTCGGAATTGCCAGATGCGTGAGAGGCAGTTGCCCGCCCGCGCCACTATTTCGCGGATTTCCAAGGCTGCGGGCAGCAGCAGGCTGTCAGATCCTGCTCACCTCAATTTCAAATTCACTCGTCCGCATCAGGTAGTCGATCTCTTTCTTGTTGGTCATCGCCAGATTAAAGGCCTTCGCGGCACCGGCGCACATCCCTTCCTTGAAGGCATAGAGCACATCTCCATCGCTGTCCAGATACCCGGCGAGGAAACCCGCGATCATCGCGTCCCCCGCTCCGACCGTGTTGACGATCTCCCCCTTCAGGGCCGGTGAGCTGTAGAGCTCCCCTTTCTCGGTCAGAAGCACCGCCCCCTCTCCGCCGAGGGAAACCAGGACATTGCGGGCACCTTTCTCCTGAAGAATCTTCGCGCAGGGAACCGCGTCCGCGCGGGTCTTCACTTCCGTGTGAAAAATGGCTCCAAGCTCATCCGCGTTGGGCTTGATCAGGAAGGGATGGTACTTCAGGGTTCCTGTCAAAAGCTCCCCCTCCGCGTCCACAACGACCTTGAGGTCTCTCCCCGAGAGGAAAGCCAGGACCTCCTCGTACATGTTTGCAGGAAGGGAGGGCGGGATAAAGCCTGCCATCACCAGGATATCTCCGTCCACAAGACTGCGGAGGCGCTGGTAGAGCATGCCAAGGTCCTCCGGTCCGATTACCGGGCCCTGCCCATTGATGGCGGTCTCCTGATCCGAGCGGATCTTCATGTTGATGCGGGACATACCGCGGCTGACCTGAATGAAGTTGTTCTCCACCCCGTGCATGCGCAGCTGCCGCCTGATCTCCGCCCCGGTAAAACCAGCGATGAAGCCGAGGGCGGTGTTCATATAGCCCAGATCGTGGAGAACCATGGACACGTTGACGCCCTTCCCTCCCGGAAACACCGTCTCAGAGATGCTTCGGTTGATCATTCCGGCCTCAAAGTGTTCCACCTCGACCACATAGTCCAGGGTCGGGCTGAAAGTGATTGTATAAATCAAAACTTCCTCCATTTCATACCGGAAAAGATCGATCTCTCCGGATATATCCGCGGAATCCTTTGGAGCGAAAAGGCCTCTGCCCCTGATTCTGCTTATCGGGAGGCCCATCTCCCCGAAGGGAGTATTGTCTGCCTAAGAGCCCGGTTGAAAAACCCGCCGATAAGTCAGAAAGCGGTAGGTCAGATCCCCATAGGCCTGTTTCTCCCCTCTCTCCGCAATCTCCCACTCCCCGCTCGCATCCAGGTTCGGGAAAGTTGTGTCTGCCTCAAAACGGCGGTCGATCCGGGTGATTTCACACATGTCCGTGTAGGGCAGAAGGCTCCGGTACAGCGTCCCCCCGCCAATCACAAAGATCTCCTCCCCGGGGATCTCCGCACACAGAGAGAGAAGCTCCGGGATCGAGTGAACTGCCTTTGCACCCTTTATAGTATACAGTTCATTCCTCGTCATGACAATGTTTTCCCGGTTTTTCAACGGTTTTCCGCCCGGGAAGCTCTCCAGGGTCTTCCTTCCGCAGACGACGGTATGCCCCATGGTGATCTTCCGAAAACGGGCAAGATCCTCCGGAATCGAGACCAGGAGCTTTCCGTCTTTGCCGATCCCCCAGTTTTCATCCACTGCCGCAATCATTCTCATCTTGTTTTCCTTTCAGACAGCCACCGGGATGTTTTTGATCTGCGGGTGTGTCTGATAGCCTTCCACGTGCAGATCCTCCGGTGTAAAGGCGTAAAAGTCGGTGATATCCGGCTCAAGATAGACCTTGGGCGCCGGGAAGGGCTCCCGGGAGATCAGTTCCCGGATCAGGGGGACATGCCGGTCATAGATGTGCGCGTCGGCAATCATGTGAACCAGCTCCCCGGCAATCATGCCCACAGACTGCGCAATCATCATCAGAAGAACCGCATACTGCGCCACGTTCCAGTTGTTAGCCGTGAGCACATCGTTGGAGCGCTGATTCAGGACCGCGTTCAGAATCAAGGGCCCTCCTGAAGGATCCCGGGTCACATTGAAGGTCATACTGTAAGCGCAGGGATAGAGCCGCATCTCTGAGAGATCCGCGTGGACATAGAGATTGGTGAGGATCCGGCGGCTGTAGGGGTTGTGCTTCAGATCATAGAGCACCCGGTCCACCTGATCGAACATCCCTTCCTTGTATGAATGCTTCACCCCCAGCTGGTAGCCGTAGGCCTTGCCGATGGATCCGTCCTCATCGGCCCAGGCGTCCCAGATATGGCTGTGCAGATCGTGGATGTTGTTGGATTTTTTCTGCCAGATCCAGAGTATTTCATCCGTGGCGCTTTTGAGGGCCGTCCGCCGGAGCGTCAGAGCCGGAAACTCCTCTCTCAGGTCATAGCGGTTCACGATCCCGAAGCGCTTAATCGTGTAGGCAGCCTCCCCATCCGGCCAATGTGGGCGGACAAGTTCTCCCCGGGTGTCCGTCCCATTTTCCAGGATGTCTCTGCACATGTCGATGAAAATCCGATCCGCCCTGCTCATGGTTATTCTCCTTTTTGACTTGATTTCAGCCCATTCAGGTCAGAAGCCGCGCTATGGAAGTATCCCCCGCGAAGCCGGCCGCGTTGTAGAGGAGGCAGATGTCCGTGTAGCCTCCGTTCTCAATCAGGTCCGAGATCCTGTTTATGTAGTAGCGAAGGTCCACCATATCCACCCGGGAAAAGCAATCGTAGCTGAAGGGCACAAAGCAGTGGGCGTAGGAGTCCTTGAGAATCAGGAGCCTGCGGTCCGAGCCGTTTTCAATGTCTGCCCGAACTCTTCCGAAATTCCCGCCATAGAAGTAGGAATACTTGTCTTTCTTCTCCAGGAAGGACGCATCGTAGATGGAGTCTCTGACCGTATCCGGGTCTTCGTTGTAGACAAGCTTCAGCTTCAGAGGAACATTCGGATCATAGCGCTCGATGCTGTCCGCTTTCCCATTTATTGCAAGTTTTGAGGCAATGGTCCCCTGGAAATTTCCAGAGACCCGGATGAGGCGGACCTCCCCCTCCGGGATGGGGAGCCCGGCCTTTTTCTGAAACGCCCGAAAGGCCCAGAAAGCCCCCAGGGTCTTCCAGTGGTGATCCGTCCGATAATAGATCTCCTCCTCTTTATGCGCCCGAAGGACCGAGGACAGATCCAGCCAGACCCCTTCCGGCAGAACCTGGGAGATGCGGTCGAGATAGATCTCCTCGTCGTATGGGTCTGCCAGATACGGGAGCTTGTCCCGGAGGATGTCCACCGCGTTTGGCACCAGCATCACCGTGAAGTGCTGACTGTCAAAGCGGCTGGAGACTTTCCTGGCAAACTCAGAGAGAATCGTGATGTTTGACGCGGCCGTCTCCCCGCTGAAGACCCCTGAGTGCTTCTCAATCAGATAGTCATCCTTCGCGAAAAAGACATCGCTGATCTCCGTCTTTCCGATGGCCCGCTCAAAGCCTGTGCGGAAAGTGATCCATTTGTTCCTGCCGATGAACTGGTCCGACAGGTAAGCCTCGTAATCCTCGGCAAACTCCCCAGAGATGAGGGAGCTAAAGGTCAGCTTCGGCCGTGTCTTCAGCGTCCGGTTCTCCACCTCGGAAATCTGATCCTGGGGTTTGATCAGCGTAGCGATCGTCAAAGACCCCAGAAGGATCAGAAAGACGGCAGCCAGGTTGACAGCCTGATAGCGGTTCATGGAAAAAGAAGCCATAAAGTTCTCCTTGAAAAGGCTGCCCGCGCCAATGGCGCGGGCAGGCACTCTGATCGAAAGCAAAAAGGACTCCCAGGACTGAATCCGCGCTTCTCGTCTCTGCTTCGAAGGTCAATCAGAATCAGAATCGGAAGTAGAGGAAGGGGTTGTAGGAAGCCCCCACCAGGAAAGCCACTGAGAGGAGCAGAACCAATGAAATCGCAGTGCCCCGGACCAGAACCGTGAGGAAGACGCTGCCGGAGAGATTCGTCAGAATCTTTTTCCAAAGCCTTCCAGGAAGATTCGTGCTCATGAGAATCAGCGCCAGAAGGAGCGCCGCGTTTGAGTAAAGGAGATACAGGCTCCCGCCGGAGACAAAGGATCCGCTTCTCCCAAACATGGCGCCCAGATAGCCCAGTTTTCCATCAATCTCGTTGAAGGAAAAGATGTACCAGCCGATCATGATGAAAAACATGCTGTAAAGATGTTGAAAAATACGGGGAAGGCGCTTCAGGGCACTGCCCCAGATCAGCTTTTCCAAAAGCAGAAGGATGCCGTAGTAGATGCCCCAGATCATGAAATTCCAGTCGGCACCGTGCCAGATCCCGGTGAGGAGCCAGACAATCAGGGTATTCCGAATAAGCTTCCCATTCCCTGCCCGGTTTCCGCCGAGTGGGATATAGACATACTCCCGAAACCAGGTGCCCAGGGAGATATGCCATCTCCGCCAGAACTCCGTAATGCTCCGACTGAGATAGGGATGGTCAAAGTTTTCGAGAAAACGGAAGCCGAACATATGTCCAAGTCCGATGGCCATGTCCGAGTAACCGGAAAAGTCAAAGTAAATCTGGAAGGTAAAGGCCAGAATCCCGATCCAGGCGCTCAGAAGCGGGAGGCTTCCAGGGTCGAGAACGCGGATCTGATCCCAGAGAAGGCCGGCATTGTTGGCCAGAAGCACCTTCTTGCCAAGCCCTGTCACGAATCGCACGACCCCCTCGGCAAACTCCTCCGGGGTCTCCACCCGCATCCTCAGGGCGCGGTCGATGGTCTTATACTGGACAATAGGGCCGGCAATCAGCTGCGGAAACATGGTCACATAGGCCCCATAGGAGATGATATTCCGCTGAACCAGGGCATTTCCCCGGTAGATATCAACGAGATAGGAAATCGTCTGAAAGGTGTAAAAGGAGATCCCGATGGGAAGCGTCAGAGATAAAAGGGGAATCTCCGAATCAAAAAGACTGTTCAGCGTCCGGATCAGAAAATCCGTGTACTTGAAATACCCGAGAAAAAGCAGAAGGATTCCGACTGAAAAAATGAGGGAGAGTTTTGAGCCTCTGCCGCCCGGCGGCCCGGGCTCCTTCTCCGCTTCTTTTTCTTTCCGGCTGCCTCTGCCCGATCCCCTGCCGGAGCTCCCGGCATAACTTCTGAAGGATCTGCCCTTCTCCTGTCCTCTTTCGGCCTTTTCCCTGCCTTCAGCGCCCCACTTCATTTCCCGGATCAGGGCCTGCCGCTCCACCGCCCGGAAGTGATCGATCAGGATCCCTCCCATGTAGGAGACCAGGATCGAGAGCAGCATGAGAAACACATAGACCGGCTCCCCCCAGGCATAGAAAACCAGACTCGTGAGCAGCAGCACGAGGTTCCGGAATCTCACCGGAACTGCCACGTAAAGAAGGAGCACCAGGGGCAGAAAGCGAAACAGAAAAAGCAGGCTGCTGAAAACCATAAGACGACCCCTCGACAGATTTTTTCCTTTACAATCAACCGGGATATTATATAATACTGTCAAGTTGTGATCAACCAAAAACAACAGCTAATCTCCCCTCATAAAGCAGTGGAGAGATGATGTGAGGGGCGTTCCTGTGAATCAGCCGCCTTGAAAGAGCATGCCTTTGGGAAGACGAATCCCGCTTGCGTGACGCGTCAGGGCAGTTCCTAATACGGGGGAGGTCAGCGCCTTCCCGGGAGAGACGAGTAGAAATTCATGGCAGACAGAAGACCATCGTCGGGCCGCAAAGCGGTCCCATCAGGCAGCCGGACCGGCAGTTCACATGCGTCCGGCACCCGGACCGGCTCCAGCAGCTCAGGCAGCTCCAGAAGCCGGCAGAATTCGGGCTCTGCCGGATCGACGGCGCCCCCGCGCCGCTCCGCCCCCGCCGCGCGGGGACGGAGAAAAAAGAGGCCGGGCGCACTCCCCGGTAACATGATCGTGCGTCTTCTGGTCCTGGTGTTCACCGTGACCCTGCTCTTCGAGGGTCGGATTATGCTGACACTGATCACCCACCGCCCGGGCTCTTCCGTCGAAATCGCGGTGACAGGGGAAGCGGGCTCGCTGGAGGACAGCAGTGAAAGCGAGAGCACATCACAGAGTCCGGGCGATGCCGGGACTTATGTACCCGCCGCTCAGGATGATTCGCAGGATGCTTCTGACCCTGTCCCTGTGACCGCAACAGGCACAAAGCCGGATTTCGGGCTGGCAGGTCTCTCCGCCATGACCCCTGTCCAGTCAGCGGCATCTTCAGGCGGTGGAAGCAAAAGCGGATCTCAGGACAATCAGGAAGCGAATCCGGAAGCGCTTAACAGCTCCAAGCTTGTTCCGCTTCAGAGCGTGAATCTCGACCCCTCCAGCTTCAGCACTGTCTGCTTCATCGGCGACTCCCGGATGGAAGGCTTCCGGAATACCTCGGGCATCACGGAGGGCACCTTCTACACCTCTGTAGGGCTTGCCATCAGTGACATGAACTCCAAGAACATCAGAACCGCGGACGGGCTCATCTCCGTCTACCAGGGTCTGACCGGAGAGAAGTATTCCCGGATTTACCTGATGCTCGGAACCAACGATCTGGGCTTTTTCGAGTGGGATCGCTTTCTCTCCGTCGCGCAGGGGGTTCTCAAACAGTTCCATGAGCTGCAGCCCCAGGCCCTGATCTATGTCTGCTCTGTGATCTATGTGGAGGAGTCCAAGATTCAGCGAGGCTTTGAGTACGACAACAACAACAACGTCCGCAAGGTCAACGGGTATTTGATGAACGCCTGCGAGAACCTCTGGTACTGCTACTATATGAACTTCAACGAGATTTTTAACAACGGCTACGGCAGCCTCATTGAGGGTGCCTCCTCCGACGGCATCCATCTGTATCCGGACTACACCAAGAAGATGTACGAATACATGCTCAACCATTACATTGACGAGGATACCTGGGAGGGTATTTTAAAGGAGAAGAGCTGACAGGACCTGCCCTGAACCGGCAGGATCCGTGCCTTTTCTGCTGTCCCTGTGGGACAGGTCTGATGAAGAGGGAAAGTTCATGCCCTCTCAGCGCTTTGCAGAGCTATGATGCAGACAGAAGAACAGAAATAAAGAGATCTGCCTGTAAACAATAAATGATATGCGCTTTTATCTCCCATAAAATGTCAATGATTCATAGGCGCGGGCGGTTGAGTTTTCGGGGATCTTTTGATAAGATGAAACGCACAGCTTTTGGCAAAGAGCCTAATACACCATACATCTTAAAGGGATAAATCCCGGCGGGGCAGCAGGGCAGGTTTTTCGCCAATGTCTCTGATCCCGGCTGAAGGGAGGACATTTATGAAGAAGATCAAAAGAGGGTTTTGCGCGTTTCTGATTGCAGCCATGGCCATGGTCCTGACAGCCTGTTCCGGAGGGGACTCGAAACAGGTATCGCTTGATCTGGCGCGGGTATCTGAGGATCTGAACGGGACCATCAGCACGGATAAATTAACCCAGGCAGATAGCTCCATGCTGTCTTCGATCTACTTCTTCGAAGAAGATCAGGTCAAGGAGATTGTCGCCTTTCTGAGCTCCGGCGCTACGGCAGATGAGATCTGCGTCTGCGAGTGCAAAGACGCAGATGCGGCCGCCAGCATGAAGAAGCTGTTCAAGAGTCGTGTCGAGAGCCAGTCTGAACTTTACGCAAGCTACAAAGCGGAGGAAGTCGACAAGCTGGACAATGCCCTGATCGAGACAGTGGGCAATTACGCGGTCCTGGTGGTCTCCGATGACTACGACACCGCCAGGAACATTCTGACCAAACACGGCTTCAAAATCGGATGAAGCATCAGAATCATCAGAATCCGAAAACAAAAAATGTGAAAGCTTCACGCTATAAAAAAGAAATGTCAGGAAATCCTGACATTTCTTTTTTTCTTTTCCTGTATGCTCCGCTCTCGTGCTCTACCTGCCCGCAAAGACAGGCAGACGTCAGCCCTCTTTCTTTCCACAGATCCGAATAATGGCGTCCGCGAAGATCTTGCAGCTCCTGACCAGAACGGGAATGTCGAAGAACTCATCGTCCCCGTGCATATGATTGTCAACTCCCTCAATCTCACAGCCGAAGGCCACCCCATTTGCGAGGGTATGCACATAGGTCCCGCCACCGATGGCCAGTGGCTCTCCTTTTTCTCCAAAGTAGAGCTCATAGGACTCAAGCAGGGTCTTTACCAGCGGAGAATCCGCGGGGACCGCGTGAGACGGTACCATCAGGCCTTCCTCCATGCGAAAGCCATTCTCTGAGAGCTTTTTCCTGATAATCTCCGTCAGGTTTTCATCGTTGGCGACGATCGGAGCCCGGCAGTCGAAGGTTCCTGAGAGGACCACCTTCCCCTGCTCCGCCTTCAGGGAAAAGATGTCGAGACTGATGGTCAGCTCTCCGCTCTCCTCATCCGCCATCTTCACGCCCAGCGCTTCTCCGTCCCATCCGCCATAGGGGAAGAGCCTGGAAACTGCCCCAAGGGCCTTGTCACTATCGCTTACAGGCTCCAGGCGGGACAGGCAGGAAAGAATGGCTGTCAGCGCATTGGCGCTCGTGGAGGGGATGGAGGCATGCCCGGTCTGACCTATCGCGCGAAGAAGCCAACTGCCTTCCTTCTGACCCTCTTCGATGGTGAAGCTCACCTTCGGGATCAGGCTTTTCATCTGAAGAAGCACTTCTTCAAGGCTCTGCCTGTCCACGCGGACAAGGGCAGAGGCCTTGCCGGGAACCACGTTGGAAGTATCCCCCGCTTCCACACAAAGAATCCGGGAAGGCTCCTCTCCGGCCTCAAACACTGCCTCAAAGGTCTTGGCCAGGCGCCCTTTCTCAATGTTGATCAGGGGGAAGCTGGCATCCGGGGAGATCGTGTACTTCGCCTCTTTCTCTTTCGTGTAGTAGTACTGAAGGTCTCCGGATCCGCACTCCTCATCTGCCCCGCAAAGAAGCCGCACCCCATGCTTCAGGCCTATCCCGGACTCCCGAATGGCGCGAATGGCATACAGCGCTGCCACTGCCGGTCCCTTGTCATCAATGGCCCCGCGGCCGTAGATTCGATCCCCCACAATCTTCGGCTCAAAGGGCTCTGTCACAGTCCAGTCTTTCGACACCGCGACCACGTCCAGATGCGCCAGTATATCCAGCCACTTCTCTCCCTCTCCGGCGAGGTCGCCCGCAACCATGTAGTTGTCATAGTTTCGCACGGAAAGGCCGCTCTCGGCCATCATTTCCTGCATCCTGGCGATTGCCTCCGCGGGGCCCTCTCCAAAGGGCATCCCCTCCTTGGCCTCTCCCCTGATGCTGTTGATCCGGATCAGCTTTTTCAGGTCTTCAATCATCTCCTCCTGGTGCGCGTCCACCCACGCATCCAGGATCCTGTTTTTTTCCAACTTCCACACCTCCGTCTCTTTTTCAAAGAGCTCATGGCTGATTTTGCCAGGGCTCCAGTGAGACAAGGATAACACCCTGCAGGCAGAAAAGGAAGGGAGTCTCTGATCTTGTCGGGAGAAAACATGCCTGAAAAGGACCTGGAAATGGAAGCCGAATACAGGATCTGACTGGTTATAGGTCCGGAAAGCCGGAGCAGAGGCTCCAGTATGCAGAAAGGCAGCTGCCGGAGGAACGCGCTATAATCAGGAAAGCGATACGGGCAGATTTTCAGGCATCCAGGTCCACACGCGCGTTGGGCATATGGTTCTATATTTATACCTGTACCTGTATCTGTATTTATATTTATTTGTGGTCAGTCTTATTTCTGTTCTGTTCCATACTGTACTATACCATAATATGTTATGCTATGCTATCCGTTTATATATTTTATCTAATGTAATAAACTATTATATCAAAAGATATGCTCTTCCCTTTTTCTCTCTGTATTCGTGATTGGAGGATCAAATGGCGCTCAAGGGATACTATTCATCAGGCCAGTTTGCGAAGCTGGCGGACGTCTCAGTCCGGACCATCCGCTTCTACGACCAGCAGAACCTCCTGAAACCCTCCTATGTGAATGAAAAAGGAGCCCGCTTTTACACCGATGCGGATCTCCCCCGTCTGCAGCAGATCCTGCTTTTCAAGTATCTGGGCTTCTCTCTGGAGGACATCCGGCAGATGACCGTCGGGGATCTGGATCCCGAGAACATGGCCGCCTCCCTGAAAATGCAGAAAAAGCTGGTGCGGGATCGGATTGAACTGGAAATGGTGGTCGAGGAGTCCATCCAGGAGATCCTCGATGAGCTGACCCGTACTGCCGATCCTGGATCCGGCCGTGTTCACCAGGCCCCCATCAACTGGCAGAAGATGCTGGACCTGATCCACCTGACCGGTATGGAGAAAAGCCTGTCCAGTCAATACAAAAACGCCTCAAACCTTTCTGCCCGGATCGCCCTGCACCGCCTGTACGGGACCAACCGGGAAGGCTGGTTTCCCTGGCTGTTCTCCCAGCTCCATCTCAGGGCGGGCATGCGGGTTCTCGATCTCGGCTGCGGGGACGGTGCCCTCTGGACGGAAAACCGGAAGAAGATCCCGGACGGGATCCGGATCACGCTGTCAGATATCTCCGACGGAATGGTCCGGGATGCCCGGCGCGCCATTGAAGCCATAAAACCGCTGCCGGAGAAAACCCCGGGAGAGGATCCCTTCTCTTTCTCAACCTTTGACTGCGCAGCCATCCCCTTTCAGGACAGTACTTTTGACCTTGTCTGCGCCAACCATGTGCTCTTCTACTGTGAAGACATTCCCCGGGTGCTTCAGGAAGTCCGACGGGTGCTCAGACCTTCCGGAACCTTCGCCTGCAGTGCCTACGGAAAAAGGCACATGCGCGAGATCACAGACCTGGTCCAGGAATTCGACTCTCACATCCAGCTCTCCAGGGGCAGACTTTATGAGAAGTTTGGGCTGGAGAACGGAGAAAGCATCCTGACTCCGGTCTTTCCGAAGATCATCCTTCACCGCTACCCTGACGGGCTGACGGTGACAGATTCCCAGCCCCTCATTGAGTACATACTCTCCTGCCACGGCAATCAGAACCAGTACCTGATCGACCGCTTCCGGGAGTTCCGCTCCTTCGTGGAGGCCAGACTGCCCTTCCAGATCACAAAGGACGCTGGGCTCTTCCTCTGCCAGGTCAGGGAAAAATGAGAGGAAAGTCTTTTGTAACTGTCCAGTCCGCTTTGCGCACTTGCTATGCAGAACGGGGTATTACAGTTCAAAAGCAAAGGCCGGGCGCACTTCCCATGCGGGCGTAGGAGCCTCAGCCCGGCCGAATGCCTACGGGAGCCTGCGGATGGACAGGTACAGTCAGATTCCCTCCTGGAAGCCTCCGGCTTTGTCTTTAGATCGTGCATTTATGAGCAAAGCCCCTCCCGGTATCCCGGGAGGGGCCTGAATGCTCACTTTTTCTTCTTTTCCTGCCTTCTCTTCAGAGCAGCCAGCTGCTGTTCAATCTTCTTCTGGGCAGCATCCTTGCTGTCTTTGTTCTTCTTTCCAAGCTTTCCCATCGGACCCCACTCCTTTCCTGCCTCTTTCTTCTCTACTTTTTTAGTCTAGCACAGAATCCGAACAGCATTCAAGATCCAGGCCCCTGCCCCATCGCAAAAGGCCGTGGAGAATCCCGATGCAAAACCACGCGCCTTTTGCAGCTGTTTTCCAAGCAGAGAAAGCTTCCCCTTCTATTTGCGCAGACTGAACTTCTTAACTCCGCTGTCTCCTTTCACTTCGGCATCAGGCTCCGCTTTTGCCTGCTCCAATGCCTGATAAAAGGCTTTTGTTACTTCATCATTTTCCTCATCTTCCTCTTCTTCCTCCTCCTCTTCCATCTCGGACTCCGCGCGCTCTTCCAGGACTTCACGGACCTTCCGGAAGATAAAGAAAGCAATCAGCAAAAGAACAGCAGCGGCAAGAATACACACCGGAAGCCTGACCAGATCCCAGAGAATCTTCCACGCGCTTACAGCCGTCACCCTGATTCCTGCCTGGGCATCCAGCTCCGGCGCATTTCGATAACGTGCTCTGGCAATAAAGAGCGCGTCTCCCGCCTTGGAAGATGTGAAGGAGGCACCCTCCTGATCACTGTCTCCCCGGATGAGCCCATCTCCCACCCTTTCCTCCAGCTTCACCTCAGGGCGCTCGTCGTTTACCGGGAGAAAGAAATCCGTCCAGTGGATGACGGACTCCCCACTTTCCGGGATCTCAGCAAAGCGGCTCATCACATTCAGGAGGAAGGAAGGAATCTTTCCTCTGTCATAGCTGAAGGTCAGATCAAAGCTGCCCCTGAGAACCGGATCGATCTCCAGCTCGGTCTCTGTCTCTGCCTCCGTCTCCACCGCTTCGGTCTCTGTCTCCGCTTCTGTTTCGGTCTCTTTCACCGTCTCTGTCTCCACGACAGGGTCTTCGACAATGACATGATAGATCCCGCTTCGGATAATCCCCGCGTGGACCGTCTTGTTCAGAATCTCGGCGTATACATCAAACGTTCCCTTCTGCTGGAAGAAGATGCTGATCGTCAGGTCAGACTCCCCGGCTTTCAGCGCAACCTCCGTCGGGCTCGACTGTCCGGCCGCCCTGAGGGCCAGAATCGCCGGATAATGATCGTAGACGCCCTGCGTCTCATACTTGGCTCCGTGGTAGAAGTAGGCGGCATGGAAGCGCACAGCCGTCCCCACCGGAACGGTGATGCGGTCGGTCTCCGAAAGCCCCTGATCCGCCTCCCCGTAGAGGGAAAGATTCATATTCGGGACCGAGATTGAGTAGATATCCAGGGTCGTATCCGGATCCCCGTGCACCAGAAGAGACCATTCCCCATTTTCCGGCACCAGAAGCTTGAGAGACACATATCGGTCGCCCTTGATGATCCAGAACCTGTCCTCTTCCACAATCGGTTCGGTGTAGTCCGTCAGCGAAAAGCTGCGGCTTTCCCCATCCGGGCTGACAAGATCGATGCTGCTGATCAAATCCGTCGCGATGCCCGCCCCCTCCTCAGCCCGGGAGGTCAGGGTGATATTGGTCTCCGCGACAAGGTCCCCCAGCGTGAATGGAAACTCCGCGATTCCCTCCTCATCCGTCGTCAGTTCCACAGCTTCCGGCGCCTCACTCCTGGGCGCGAAAAACTTCCCAAAAATCTTCTGGAAGTACTCCATCGCCTGTTCCACGCTTTTGAGCTCAATGTTCTCGGAGGGCAGGATCGTCTCAGATCCCTGATAGGAGTCCTGCGGAATCAGGGTCCGGAGCGCCTGCGCGACAAACTCCTCCCCCCGCACAGGCTTGTCGTTCTTCCCGTCCACGTTCAGTTCCAGGGTATAGATGGGACACTGAGCCTGCCGGGAGAAGGCCTCCGCGGTTTGAAGGCTCACATACTTCGTATAGTTCTCGTCGATCACGTCCGCCTCACCGACGACCCTGAGATCACTGAGTAGAATGATGGCGGAGTTTCCGACCTGGGAGCCGCCATAGCTGAGGATATCACAGGCATTCTGCAGGGCGTATCCCACTGGGGAGTTTGTGCTGCTGCTGTAGCTCCCTGCCATCTTCGGGATCTCGTCGATCACCCGCTCGCAGGCCGCCCGGTCTTTGGGTGAGGAGACGTCCGAGAGCGGCCAGGCCAGATAAAACTCATCCTGCGCATAGGGCTCCGCCCCCTCTCCCGCTCTCTTACGAATGGGAAGGGCCCGCTCCCCGTAATGGGAGCCAAAGAGCAGGATCGCCACACGGGCCCGCTCGGCGGGCAGGAGGTTAATAAAGCTCTTCGCAGCAGAGAGGCTTAAGAGCTCCGGGTCTGACTCCTTCAATGTGCCGGAGGTGTCAATCACCAGGACAAAGTCCGTGGTGGAAGAGCTTGTGACACCCACTTGAGCGTTCTGCAGATTGGGTGCCGGCATCTCATCCAAGGTCGCTCCCATCGTTTCGGGTTCTGCTGCGCTCTCTGTCGTCGCAGCGGCTGTTGTCTCTGCCGCCGCAACAGCTGTCGTCTCGGATTCTTCGGGCAGCCCCGTCTCCGGGGCCATCACGGCCTCCTCAGACAGAATGCCGTCTGCCGGGGCAGAGCCATCTGCCTCAGCACCCACATTTTCATCTTCAAATGCCGCGCCGGCATCCGCGGCCGTCGTCTCAGGGGATGAACGCTCCGGCATCTGAGGGGCTGACTCTGAAGTCTCCTGGAATCCAGGCGCCCCCTCCTGAATAGCCTGCGGGGCAGGCGCTGGGGCTGTCTCTTCCGCTGATGCGGTCATCTCCGAAGATGCTGTCTGATCTGATAATACTGGATCTGCTGCAGGCGTCTGTACCGGGCGCTCCTCTGACACGCCATCCGGCACGACATCACTGCCGCCCGCCTGGAACGATTCCGTCGTCCTTCCCGCATTCTCCTCCTGAACCACCAGGCTGCTGCCCGGCAGAAAATCCGCTGAAGCATCTTCCACAGCTGCCACCGGCACGGTCAGTTCATTGGCCGGGGTATTCAGAACCGGGAGGACCGTAAGGCAGAGCAAAAGAAGGGTCATCCCTGCCGCCAGATACCTCCTGTGCCTTTCAGAAAAGCCTGACCGTGATCTTTTCATCTTCTTCACCCTTTCGTATTGATAGATCTGGTAGATCCGCGAGCGTGAGAACCTGCAGGAAAACAG
>CADBUA010000552.1 GCA_902797665.1 uncultured Lachnospiraceae bacterium
TCCCCGGCATTCTGCCGCTTCAGGAAAAAGAAGTCTTTGCTGTGATTATCCAGGTTCAGGTGCTGGCCCGCGTTGATCTTGTGGGCGTTCATGACGATATCACTCTCCTGGGCCTGGCGGAAGATCCGGTCCAGCGTGACCACAGGGAGCGTCTCCGAGGCGATGAGGTCCCTGAGGACGCTCCCCGGTCCGACACTTGGCAGCTGGCTGGCGTCCCCGACCATGACCAGATGACAGCCTTCCGGAATGGCTTTTAAGAGGCTGTGGAAGAGATAGATATCGACCATGGACATCTCATCGATAATCAGTGCCCCCTCCTCCAGCTGTTTCTTCTCGTTTCTGCTGAAAAAGAGCTTCCCCTCATCCGGGTCCCCCGCAACCTCCAGGAGGCGGTGGATAGTCCTGGCCTCGCAGCCAGTGGCCTCCGTCATGCGCTTGGCGGCGCGCCCCGTTGGCGCCGCCAGCGCAATCTCCAGCCCCCGGGCCTCGAAAGCCTGGATCATCAGGTTAATGGTCGTGGTTTTCCCGGTCCCCGGGCCGCCGGTCAGAACCAGAACCCCGCACTGAAGTGCCTTCTGGACCGCCAGGATCTGCTTTTCATCGAGGTCCAATCCCTCCGCCTCCGGGAGAATGTCCAGATCCCCCTCTGTCCTCATCTCCACATGGTTCAGGTTCATGAGCATCCTTGCCGCGGAGAGTTCTGTGAAATAAGCCCGGGATTTATAGATCCGCCGCTCCTCCTTCTCTGCCCTGACAATGATCTTTCGGTCGATCTGAAGGTTCCGAATTCCATCCAGAATCAGGGATTCCCCGCTCTCCTCTTCCGAAAACCCGTCACCGAAGGGATCCAGAGGATCGATGGGGACCTCCGACATCTCTCCCCCATCGAAATCATCCGGACCATCGTCCATTCCTCCCTCCCCCGGCAGGGAAAAGCCCAAAAGCCTGGCCGCGCGACGGATCAGAACCTCCTCCGGCAGATAGACATGTCCTTCTCCGCCTGCCATCTCCAAAACGTAAAGAATGCCACACGCAATCCGATAGGGGGAATCCGCCTCGATCCCGGCCCGCCTCGCGATGGCATCCGCTGTGCGGAAACCGATTCCCTGCACCTCTTCGGCCAGGCGGTAGGGATTCTTCTCGATGACCCGATAGACGTCGCTGTCATACTCGCTGTAGATCTTCATCGCCAGGGGAACTGAGATCCCGTAGGACACCAGAAAGAGAATGGCGCCCCGCTCAGCTTTCTTCTCGATGACCTGCCGGGAAATCCCCAGCGCCCTTTCCAGACCAATCCCCTTGATGCTGAGAAGCCTGTGGGGGTCCTGCTCGATCACATCGAAGGTGTGCTCCTTGAACGTTTTGACGATCTCAGCGGCCAGATGGGCCCGGACCCCCTTGATGATGCCAGAGCCGAGATAGCGCTCAATCTCCTCCATGGTCTTCGGCGCCCGGATCTCCGCCTTCCGGATTCTGAACTGTTCCCCGTAGGTCGGGTGCAGCACGAAAGAGCCCACCGCTTCGATGGCCTCCCCCGCCCCGATCTCCGGAAGCGTTCCGACCGCGGTGATCTCCCTCTTTGAGGTGTGCACTGTCATCACGGTGTAGCCGCTCTCCTCTGATCGGTAGATGACCGCCAGGATGCTTCCCCTGATTTCTGTCTCTTCCATGAACCATCCTCCAGACCGGATCCTCTCATATACCGCGTCCTAAGACCTGGCAAGGCAGATCTTCCTGCCCGCGCGTATCATACCACCCTGTTCTGTGACGCTCTCCCGCCGCCAAAAGGAGGAAAGAGATAGCCGCCCCCTGAGGGGCGGCTATCCTTCCTTCCTCAAAACCCATGTCTCCGGTCAGCTCAGCATTCTTTCCACGTATTTCCCTGTCCCGGCAGCCATCGCGCACAAAGGATCCTCCGCAATCACGACGTTGACCCCTGTACGCGCTTCTAAAAGCTCCTCCAGCCCGTCCATCAGGCAGCCGCCGCCGACACAGACAATCCCCCGCTGGGCCACATCCGAGGCAAGTTCTGGCGGGGTTTTCTCCAGCACACTGTGGACCGCGTCGACCACACGCCCGGTCAGCTCGCGGAAGGCCTGTCGGCAGTCCTGAGAGCTGATTTTGACGGTCTTGGGCAGACCGGTCTCGATGTCCCGGCCAATAAACTCCATGAAGCGCTCCTGGGGCCTCTCATAGACGGACCCCACCTTCATCTTGATCTCCTCCGCCGCGGCCTGACCGATCACAACGCCAAAATTGTTCCGCACGAAGCGGACCAGCGTCTCATCAAAATCATTGCCGCCTACCTTGATGCGGGAGGAGACCACGATCCCGTCGATGGAAAGGATGGCCGCGTAGGAGCTCCCGCCCCCGATATCCACAATCATGTTTCCGGAGGGTTTGGAGAAGTCAATGCCGACCCCGATCGCGGCCGCGATGGGCTGCTCCACCAGATGCACGGAGCGGGCGCCCGCCTCATAGCCGGCGTCCTCCACCGCCGCCCGCTCCACCTCCGTCAGACCGGTGGGGATGGAGATGCAGACCCGGGGCTTGCGGAAGGAAAGCCTCCCCACCGCCTTCTGGATAAAGTAGCGGAGCATCTGCTCCGTGACCAGATAGTCCGCGATGATCCCATTTTCCAGAGGGTGTATCTGGACCACGTTTCCGGGACTCCTGCTCAGCATGATCCTTGCCTCTTCCCCGATCCCCCGGATCTTGTCGTCATCCCGGTCATAGGCGGCAACACTGGGCTCCTTCAGGACAACGCCGCGCCCTTTCACGTACACCAGGACACTGGACGTCCCCAAATCAATTCCAAGATCAGTAGCTGCCATAGTAGCTGACTCCCCTTCCCGTCAGATTTCAGGGAAAGGCCTCCCTGAACGCCTTATACCGACCAGCATTTGGATTTGCCAGGAGCTCTGTCGGTATATGCAGAAGATCTGTGGATTCGCCCGCGGCAAATCCTGTCGTCGCATGCAATATGCGCCCGTCCATTGCTCTTGTTCTATACTCTCACGCACGGCGCAGGCTGCGCAAAGCTGACTTTATCGTAACGAAACCTTTCTATTGGATCCTTCTCGCCCGCCTTCTGCCGCAAAAGATCAGAATCAGACTCCCGGCCATCAGGCATGCGGAGAGAAGCTGGGAGACTGCGAGCTCCGTGCCCGGCAGGCGGAGCTGGTCAGTCCGAAGCGCCTCGATCCAGACTCTGCCGGAGCCGTAGAGGAGAAAATAGAGCAGGCAGATTTCCCCATCAAACTTCTTCATCGCCCTCCCGGTCACAGTCAGAAGGATCAGAAGGACACCGAGATTCCAGAGCGACTCATAGAGAAAGGTCGGGTGGACAAGGATATAGCTGACGCCATCCCGGACATAGCTTCTCTCAAGGCAGATCTCCGGAATCTCTCTCTCCCGGACCGCGCTGAGCGGCAGCGCCATGGCCAGGAGGCCGTCTGTGTAAGTTCCAAAAGCTTCCCGGTTGAAGAAATTGCCCCAGCGGCCAATGATCTGCCCGGTCAGCATGCCAAGACAGACGGTGTCCAGAAGGAGGGTCACCTTCTGCCTGCGGACTCTGGCAAA
>CADBUA010000553.1 GCA_902797665.1 uncultured Lachnospiraceae bacterium
ATAAATAATAAACAATTATCAATGAACAAAATTGATGAATAGTGAATGGTGTATAGCAGGCAGCAGGTGATAGGTAGTAGGTAGTAGTCAGTATATAATATATAATAGACAACATGTAACATGTAGTAGATAGAAAATAGCATATAATCAATAAAACAAAATAATAATTAAACCATATAGATGGATAGGAAGCCATTAAAATCAATAGGCAGCATCTCAAAAATAGATGTTATGAAACAATGAAAGATAGCATAATATAAATGATTAAATCTACAACATAGTGATACCTGCATCCTTTGGAAGTTTCCCTTTTGGGCCCGTTTTTCGATCCGCGCTGTCTGATCCGCAGCATGGACCGCCCGGAGCCCGATCCAAAAGGGACAAAGCCTGGGCGCTCTTTTGAATCGTATCGCAACAGGGTCCTGGACTTCGCAGGCTGATCCTGATCAGAGGCCGAGAGACAGCGGAAGATCCGGAAGGAACAGCCCCCTCCTGCACTGGGAAGCATTTGGATCTGCCATATGAGTGGGCGGTGTCCCCGCTCGCGCGATGGTCTTCTCAGATTCTCACGCTCGCGGGCAGATCTGCCGCTTTGTCTATTCATCCAGGTACAGGTCCAGAAGCTTCAGTTCGATCCTGGCGCCAGGGAAAACTCTGCTCGCAGCGTAGCGGTAGAGAAGGATAGCCGAAATGGATGCTTCGATCCCCCAGGGTCCATACAGACTGACAAAAGTCCATATATCGACGTCTGGTCTCGTGCTCCCTTGTGGGGATATAGCCTCCGCTTAAAGCATCCTCCATCTCCCTGTCCCAGAGCAGCGCTGACTCATTCCGCCTCCCCTGCACAGCCTTCTGAGAAAGGCCAATCACATAGTTCTCCTTCCGCTCCAGGACCTGGAAGTTTTTCATAAGCATGACCCTCACAGCGTCCGGTGCGTCCTTTTCACTGACTGTGCCTGAGAGCAGCCGCTCCCGGATCGTAAAAATGGCCTGGTCCAGAGTCTGCCCCCGCTCAATCAGGCGAAAGTAATCCGGAAGACTCTCCAGGAAAGCTGCCGCCAGAGACCGGCCTCTGTCGTTCTTCCGGGTGTACTTGTCAACATGATGAAGAAGGCGCTCATAAAGCTTCAGGACAGAGATCCTCTCCCCGTCTATAGACGCGATGTCCTTCTTCCGAAAGACGGAGAGAAGGTCCGACAGATAAGCGACAGAAGCCCTTCTGACCTCTGTTCCCTGATCCCAGTCCCCCACCCTCATTCTTCTGATGAACTCCCAGTAGCGCCTGATTCCCCAGTTCGCATGATACTCTCCCTCTCCCGTCTTTCCCCGGAGGCAGAGCTCCGCCACGGAGTTTCCGGACATGCTGGAAAGCCTGCCATCCCGCTCATAGGGGATGTAGAGGGAGGGGCTGTTCAGTACCATCTGGAGATAGGAAAGCTCAAAGTCATGCGCGGCCCAGTCCAGGATACTCAGAAGAAGCTGAATATAATCCAGGTTCGACACCCTTCTCCCACTCACCATCCGGCAGGGGATCTTACAGCTCTCAAGCTCTGCGGAGATCAGGCTCTCATAGGCCTGCTCCGTATAGAAAAGGCACACATCCCCAAAGGGCACATGTCTCTTCAGGATGTCGCAGAGAACATAGCGAATCTCATTGGATCTGCCAAAGCCCCGGAAAAAGGTCACCCTCTCCGGGGACAGCGCTGAGGTCTCTGAAGATAAGGCGATGGTGCCGTCATCCTGGCAGGAGCGGTTGGTCCGAAGCTGAATCTCAGAGAGAAGATTCAGCTCCAGTTCGCTGAGATAGGGCTTCTCCTCCCGGACCATATAGAGGGGGCATAGAAAAGAGGGTCATCCTCCCAGGACTTCACAATCTCCAGGGCCTTCTTCAGGAGGCTCGTCTCGTCCAGAGCGCCGTGATCAGTGAGATAAGCCTCATAAGCCTGGCTCAGCCTCAAAAGATCCTGCACATGATTCTTTCCCGTGTCCTTTACATGATTCTGCCTCAGAACGGTCATCAGCGCATAGATGGAATCCGAGTCTATTATGGAGCTTTCATGTGCGACCTGAGCACTGAGAGAGCCGGGCACACCCCCGAATTCATCAGTTCATGCAGCATCCGGACCGCCCCTGCCTGGTCCAGGAACTTCCAGTCGTCCCTGAGGACGCCCTGCCTGGCCAGCTCAA
The DNA here is from genome assembly GCA_902797665.1 of uncultured Lachnospiraceae bacterium. Lineage (GTDB taxonomy): Bacteria > Bacillota > Clostridia > Lachnospirales > Lachnospiraceae > Porcincola. The sequence continues at coordinate 2,188 of CADBUA010000553.1, forward strand.
AGAGGCGGATTTTCTCCGCGATCTGGCGAAAGACCACCGCTGTGATTCCGCACTGCTCCACACCACGGTGAAGATTCAGGGGATTCTTCGTCATCAGGATCCGTTTCTCGTTCATCTTTCCCCTCTCGGCTCTTTCTGCTGCAGCAAAAAATGGGGATCTGCGCTTCCTGCTCCCCCGGTCTCCCTCAGCCGCACACTTCACTGAATATAAGAAATTTTAGACCAATCCTGGAGAAACATCAAAGAATTGGTAACAAACTAAAC
>CADBUA010000554.1 GCA_902797665.1 uncultured Lachnospiraceae bacterium
CGGGAGTTCATTGAGGAGAATGCCTCCAGAGTCCGGAACCTGGATGTGTGAGAACTGGGAAAGGCTTCTATGCCAGAGTACAGAAAGCTGCGAGTTTTATCGAGGGAGGGAATCCCACTCGCGGCAAAGATAGTGGGATAGAGGCCGGATTTTTATTATTCAGGTCCATGAATTCACGCACCTGAACAGTTATAAATCATACATTTAAATATTCGTAAGTGTATATTTCGCATGTTTACATACTAGCGTATTTATATATATTCATACTTATATATATGCACGCTCATATATTTATATATTTATATACACATACACTTACATGTTTGATTTTTTAAGATTATATACGTTCAAGTGTTCATAAACGCATATATCAATATGTATACTCGTATTCATTTATCAATATAATTTATGCTTTGTGTTTTGTAAATAGAATCAGTTCGGAAAATATGACGGAAGCATCAGGCCTCGTTCTGGCCTCCGTCTTTTCTGCTGAGATCAGGATTTGGGATCAAGAGGAGAGTATGGCGGAGCGGCCGGGCCTTCCGGCCCTCAGGAGACAGCATGGACGACAAAGTATTTGACCAGATCAGGGATGTAGACCTGCAGAAGACCATGGAGGAGTCCTACATCGATTACGCGATGAGCGTAATCGCCTCCAGGGCTCTGCCGGATGTGAGGGACGGGCTGAAACCGGTGCAGCGGCGTATTCTCTATGCCATGATTGAGCTGAACAACGGTCCTGACAAGCCTCACAGAAAGTGCGCGCGTATCGTGGGTGATACGATGGGTAAATTCCACCCGCACGGCGACTCCTCGATCTACGGGGCTCTTGTCAACATGGCTCAGGACTGGTCCATGCGATACCCTCTCGTGGACGGCCATGGAAACTTCGGGTCGGTGGATGGGGACGGCGCTGCGGCCATGCGGTACACAGAGGCCAGGCTGTCCAAGATCTCCATGGAGATGCTCGCGGATATCACCAAGGATACGGTGGACTTTGTTCCCAACTTTGATGAGACCGAGAAGGAACCAACAGTTCTCCCGAGCCGTTTTCCGAATCTCTTAGTCAACGGCACGACAGGCATTGCTGTGGGCATGGCGACCAATATCCCGCCCCACAACCTGAAGGAAGTGATCGCGGCGGTGGTCAGGATCATCGACAACCGCGTCGAGGAGAATCGGGAGACCAGCATTGATGAGCTCATGAAGATCGTCAAGGGCCCTGATTTTCCGACGGGTGCCGAGATTCTCGGCAGCAGGGGCATCAGCGACGCTTATCGTACCGGCCGGGGCAAGATCCGGGTGCGGGCGGTCACGGATATCGAGACCTCGCCGAACGGGAAAAGCAAGATTGTGGTCACAGAGCTTCCCTACCTGGTCAATAAGGCGCGCCTGATCGAGAAGATCGCGCAGCTGGTCCGGGACAAGAAGATCGATGGCATCACGGCGATTACAGACGAGTCCAGCCGTGAGGGCATGCGGGTCACCATAGACCTGCGCAGGGATGTGAATCCCGGTGTGGTCCTGAATCGTCTCTTCCTGCACACGCAGCTGCAGGACACCTTCGGGGTCATCATGCTGGCGCTGGTGGACAATAAGCCCAAGGTTCTGAACCTTCTGGAGCTCCTTCAGTACTACCTGAAGCACCAGGAGGATGTCGTCACAAGAAGGACCAGATACGACCTCAACAAGGCTGAAGAGCGGGCCCACATCCTCAAGGGCTTGCTGATCGCCCTCGATAACATCGATGAGGTCATCCGCATCATCCGCTCCTCCCGGAGTGTACAGATCGCCAAGGAAGGCCTGATGACCAGGTTTGGCCTCGACGATCCCCAGGCTCAGGCCATTGTCGATATGCGCCTGAGGACACTGACAGGTCTGGAACGGGACAAGATTGAGGCTGAGTACGCTCAGCTCATGAAGACCATTGAGGAACTTCGAGCCATCCTTGGGGATGAGAAGCTTCTTCTCGGCGTGATCCGGAAGGAGATCATTGAGATTTCCGATAAATTCGGGGATGACCGCCGCACGAAGATCGGCATGGCAGCAGATGATTTCTCCGCGGAAGATCTGATTGACCGCGAGGATATCGTGATTACAATGACCCGACTGGGCTATATCAAGAGGATGTCTGTGGACAACTTCAAGGCTCAGAACCGTGGAGGCAAGGGAATTCGCGGTCTGCAGGCCCTGAAGGAGGACTTTATAGACCAGGTTCTGATGACGAATACCCACGCCAGCCTCATGTTCTTCACGAACAAGGGCAGGGTCTACAAGCTGAAGGCTTACGAGATTCCGGAAGGCGGGCGCAGCGCCCGGGGGACGGCCATCGTCAACCTTCTGCAGCTTGGCGGGGAGGAGAAGGTTTCGGCTGTGATCGCGGTCTCCGCCGATGAGGAATATGATCCGAACGGAACGCTGATCATGGCGACCCGGGGCGGCATTATCAAGAGGACGCAGATCTCGGAGTATGAGAACGTCCGCAAGACTGGCCTTACGGCCATCGTCCTCAAGGAGGACGATGAGCTGATCGACGTCAAGGCGACCGACACGAAGCAGGAGATCTGCATCATTACAATGTATGGGATGCTGATTCGCTTCCGTGAGTCGGACGCCCGGGTGACCGGGCGCGCTTCGATGGGCGTGCGCGCTATCAACATGGCAGATGGAGATGAGGTCGTCGCGATGATCATCGCGGACGAGGCGCCTTACCTCCTGATCATCTCTGAGAAGGGGATGGGCAAACGGACCCGGATCTCCGAGTTTTCAGCGCAGTACCGCGGCGGCAAGGGTCTCCGCTGCTACAAGATCACCGAGAAGACCGGAAACGTGGTTGGCGCGATGTCCGTCGAGGAGAACGACGAGTTCCTGATGATCAATACCGATGGTGTGATCATCCGCATGAGCTGCAGCAGCATCTCTGTCCTCGGGAGAATCGCCTCCGGCGTGAAGCTGATGGATCTGAAGAAGGGAGAACTGGTAGCTTCCATGGCCAAGGTGAAGGAGACCGCCTCGAAAGGGGAAAACGCGGATGCCTCAGATGAAGAGGGCGCGTTAGAGCCAGAGGACGAAAGCAGCGCCGGGGAAGCGGACGAGGCGAAAGAGCCTTCTGAAGAGGCGGATCGTGGGAATGATCCGGAAGATCCCGAATCGTCAGAGAATTCTGACTGAAGCAGGCAGTACGGCAGCTGAGCTGGATTCTGATGCCAGCGGGGAGAAAGTTTTCAGGGTAATTTTGTCAGGGCAGATCCTGCGGGGGAGAAGCAGGAAGAAAGGGGTTTCAATGTTGGGGCTCAAAACGCGGCTGATTCCGGTATTTTTGTTGGGGATTCTGGTGCTTTCCGGCTGCGGGAGACAGAAGGTGCAGGAGCTTGTGATCGACACGAGCGCGGGACCTCTGTTTGAGGACACTGGGATTACAGAGATCTCGACGGCTCTTGGAGGAGTTCCGGAAGAGTCTGAGACAGAGGAGGATCCGGAGATTTCGGATGCGTATGCGATTGTACTGGATCCGGAAGTGCAGACCGAAACGGATGCCGCGATCATCCCGGAGACAGAAGCTGAGACCATGCCAGAGACGGAGATGCCTGTGGGGCCGGTGGCACAGGCCGTAAACAGCTATCTGAAGGACAGGGAGGCAAAGGGGGAGAAGTGGGCCATCGCCTACGAAGACCTGGCCACAGGAGAGCAGTATGACTACCAGAGCGGCGAAAAGATGCAATCCGCAAGCGTCATCAAGCTGTTCATCATGGGAGCTGTCTATCAGTATATGTGCTACCCGGAGAACGAGGATGAAGTGATCAACTTCGGGGAGGACTATGACGGTCAGCTCCGCGAGACCATCGAAAACATGATCCGGGTCTCGGACAATGACGCGGCAAATCTGCTGATTGAGCGTCTGGGCAGGGGAGATTTCCAGGCCGGTGCCGGCATGCTCGAAAAGTTCTGTGCGGCGAATGGCTACACAGAGACCTCTCTCGGGAGGAGATTCCTGGAGGAGAATCCAGACTCAGATAACTACATCTCCGCGAATGATGTCCGGAAGATTCTCTCTGATCTCTACCATGGAAGACTTGTCAATGAAGATGCCTCCGCAAAGATGCTGGAGATTCTGAAGGGGCAGACACTGACCGGGAAGATCCCTTCCGGTCTCCCGGAGGGCTTTTCCTCGGCGAATAAGACCGGTGAGATACCGGAGGGATATGGTCTTGGCTGCATTGAGAATGATTCCGCTATCTGCTTTGCGCCGGAGGGATCCGGGGAGGGCTTCATCCTGGTCATTCTATCCAATGAGCTTGGAGGCAGGAACGAGGAGGCCCAGTCCCTGATCCGCAGCATCGCTTCAGACACCGCCAGCTGGTATCTGAACGAGAAGAATCAGAATCCTGCGCCAGAAGGACAGGCTCTGGAAGCGACCCAGGAAGCTGCAGCTGAAGCGGCTCCGCCAGAGGCAGCACCCGAAGGAGCGCCCGCAGCAGAGGCCCCTGCGCCCGAAGCATAACCCGGTAGCAGCCCCGCTTCCTGAGGCAGCGCCGGAAGCGCCAGCGGGAGAAGATACAGATACAGATCTGGAAGAGGGTGCTGATGCATTAAATCCGGAGAAGGGAGAATGGGGCGACAAATTAGAATGTTAAAAAATATTTGAACATAAGACAATATATAATAAAGCAAAAACATAAAACCATAAAACCATAAAATGTGATGATTATTGATTTCTGCTATAACGGAGCTCTGCTTTTAGATCTTATTATGGTTTCGTGTAAATCGCGAAGGAAAGCCCAGATCAGAACAAGAGATCCCAGTGATCAATGATGGGGGTGCAAGAATTAGGTTTTGGGTTCCCCAAAACTTTCCCGGAAATTGATTTATTTTGCATATGATGTGTATAAAGAATTTCTAGAAAATTGATAGAAGATCATAGACTCTATGAAGGC
>CADBUA010000555.1 GCA_902797665.1 uncultured Lachnospiraceae bacterium
AATGGAGAACGCGGTGATACAGCTGACGGTGAGTTTTCTTACAGTTGCTATTTTTGTGGGTGTGAAGCAGTCGTTTGTGATCCATGTTCCAAAAGAGTCGTGGCCGTGGATCATTTTCCTTGGACTGATTAACACCGGGATCGGATGCTATCTGTATTTTTCTCCTCTGTCAAAGATCCCCGTTCAGACCGTGGCCGTCTGCGGGTATCTGGAGCCGCTGTCCGCCGTGCTTTTTTCTGCACTGCTTCTGGGGGAGAAGATGACCGGAATGCAGATCGCAGGTGCGGTATGCATCATCGGCGGCGCGATGCTGGGAGAACTCTGTCAGAGGAAAAACGGGTGAGGCGATGAGCGTTTCGTGCCGGAAGCACGCGTATTTATTCGTGTGGGTTCACGGATAAGATGATATAGCGTATAATTGTATGCAATATAATGAATCGTAGACTTCACGAAATCTAACATAAAAAAGGAGGAACTGCTTTGTACTGTGCATACTGTGGCAAAGAAATACCGGATGGATCAGATTTTTGTAAATACTGCGGAAGAAACCAGAAGAATGGTGCCGGAGCTGCAGACAGGAGGGAAAAAGTAACATCTCCCCAGGTCCAGTCAAAACCTGCGGCAAAAAAGAAGTTACCATTAGTTATAGGATCAGGTGTACTGCTGCTTATCGTAATTGCAGGAGCAGCTGTCTTTCTGATAAAAGGCGGGAAAAACAAAGCAGCTTCGGACATTCAGAAGAATGAAATGACAACAGAAGCAAGTGGTTTAAATCAGAAGACTGAGACTCCTGGTACGGATCAGGGAAAGCAGGAGGCCTTGAAGGACAATAACAGCAGCCGTGAAGAGAACAAGCCTGAACCTAAAGTAGTAATAGACAGCGATGATCTGTCATCTCTCCTGGGCGTGAGTGAGAAAGAAGCTATAGATTTCATTCATGAGACAGGACTTGAAAAAAAGGCAGGGCCATCAGAAGTCCTTCAAGGATCATTTGGAGATTATTCTGCTTATGATAATGAGGACATCTTATTAAATATCAATTCGCAGGGGATCTTCGCGATCGATTATATTTCCGACAGATATTCCTATTATGGTATAAGATTAGGGGACGAATACGATCTACATAATGTTGAGATGAAGCTCGCACCTGCCGGGTATGAGTTTTTCCAGGAGAAAGATAATGGCGACGGAACAAAGGATATATACTTCGCAATATCATATAAGGGCAGTTATTCCGGACATATAATTTTCAGTGTGAATGACAATGTGATTCAAAACATGACAGCATGGCACGACTTATTCCGTAAGTGAGAGTGGGTTCAAACAGCATTTTCGGTCTTTTATAAAAACATACAGGAGGAAAAGAAAGATTCTGTCCTAAGTGTGGAAATCAGGTTTCTGATGATTCAAGGTTCTGCCTTAAAAGAAAGGAGCATCAGTTTATGTTTTGCCCGAAATGCGGTACTTCAGTTAAGGATAATGATTCATATTGCCCGAAATGCGGTTATCCATTGAAAGAGCAGAATGAACCGGCTCAAATGGTCAAGAATGATCAGCAGATATCTGGAGAATTACAGGGAAAGCTGCCTGGAGAGAAAAAAATAACCCCTGGTCTGGTGCTCAAAACGATATTCAGGATTCTGAAGTCGGGTATTTCTGAAATTTTGATCGGTATTGGTCTGTTAACTATAGTAACGGTTACTCTTCCGGGAACTACGAAAGAGTTCCTTGATGAGCTGTATTTTCTTAGAACTGATCTTGATGCGGCAACTTTGATCAACGCAGACAAATATGAAGCTGAAGAATTTGCAGGGAGGGAGTACCTGGAAGATTACGGAGAGGATACTTTTGGAGACAGTAATATAGTAGTAAGCGCACAGGACAGCGATTATGTGAACTATATAGAATTAACCAGCAGGAAGTATCATTTTTGGAAGTTCCGGATTGGAGACGAGCCTCCTTATGACGAAAACAAAAGATTGAAAAAAGAAGGCTACAGGAAGATACATTCGTCAGATAAAGGTATTGTCTTTGAAAAAGAGAATAATGATGAACACAAGCTGCTGATCTTTTTGCTTGATCGAGGGATAGTTGCCCATATCTACTATATGACGTATAAAGGAAATGTAAGTGATCTTATTGATCTGATAGAGGCATCCGGTAACAGTGAGCAGGTGACAACAGATCAGAGTAAAGAAGATACAACTGGAAATCTGAACAGCGCTCAGACGAGTTATGATCAAGATACGAAAGCACCCGATAATACTTCGGGCAGGTTTGAGCCAGGATGGGTCTACGGTAACTACGTCGCAGATTATGGAGAGGGCAGATTGATTTCAATAGAGATAGGACGGGAATCAGATACCGGGTATGATTATATGATCAGGAGCGGTTTCCATACTGAGGAAACATATATTCGTTTAGAAAAGCAGGAGGATGATTATTGGGAAGGGGTCGATGAGGACCGGAATGTCTGGGGCGTTTTTTATAACGGCATAGATCAGATCACAGTGGATGGTACTGTGTATCAGAAGGAAAGAGATATGCCGCATAATGCAGGTTGATCTTCCAATGTTTTCAGGGTCTGGCTGATGATGGGCCAGACCCGCTTTCGTATGGTAAAGAATTCCGGAAGGGTTTAGCTGAGGCGCCGGTTTCTGACCCGGGCTGTGGATGATCTGGAGGTAAATTTGAGAGAACTATATCCTGCACACTATATGTGCTTTCATTGTATCGCTTCTTCCTGCGATTTCTCCTGCTGCAGAGAGTGGAAGATCTACGCGGACGATGCTGTATTCCGCAAGTGGCAGAAGAAGGGGATCCGAAAAGTCACCCGGCGGGTGAACGGGCAGCGTGTCGTCAGGCTTTTGGAAAATCTGGA
>CADBUA010000556.1 GCA_902797665.1 uncultured Lachnospiraceae bacterium
CCCCAGGCTTTCCAGCCGCTGCCCGGTATTTCTGTAAAAACATCGTCCGGGAGCGCATTTCCGGATGGTCCGCGCTTCATATTTCCTGCGCCCTTCCCGTATCTGAAGGCGCCTGTGACCGGACAGGTGCGAATTCTGAAAATCTCATTCGGGATTCTTTCCTTGTCTGATCTCACCGAACCATTTTCTCCGTGCTATAATAGACATGCAACTGATTATACAAATGGGCGGAATCTGCCATTTTGCAGCGGGAAGCTCCAGGATTTGCCAAGTGCTTAAACGGTACAGGCCCGTTCGCAGAAATCTACCCGCAGATTCTCACGCTCGCGGCTATGGCATTTCAAAGCCATATCATGAAAAGGGGTTGACATATGAACAATCTGTTTCATCTGCAAGAGAAGGGAACCAATGTCCAAACTGAGTTCATTGCCGGGCTCACCACATTTATGACCATGGCATACATCCTGGCTGTGAATCCGAGCATCCTTTCCGCCTCTGGAATGGATAGTGGAGCGGTTTTCACCGCGACATGCCTGGCTTCGGCACTTGCCTCGTTTCTGATGGGTTTCATCGCCAATCTGCCCTTTGTCCTGTCAGCAGGGATGGGCTTGAACGCCTATTTCTCCTATACGGTGGTTCTGGGCATGGGTTATACCTGGCACGTTGCTCTGGCGGCCGTCTTCATCGAGGGAATCATCTTTATCCTGCTTTCTTTGGGCAGTGTCCGTGAGAAGATTTTCAACATGATTCCACCGACGATCAAGGTCGCGGTTTCTGTGGGGATCGGCCTCTTCATCGCATTTATCGGCCTGCAGAACGCCAAGATTGTTGTCGCGTCCTCCACGCTGGTCTCGCTTTTCAACATCAAGAACTCCTTCACGGATGGAACCTTCAACAGCATCGGAATCACCGTGATCATTGCTCTCCTGGGGACCATCATTACAGGGATTCTGGTGGCGAAGCGCGTTCCCGGGACCATCCTTGTCGGGATTCTCATCACCTGGGCTCTGGGCATGATTGCTGAGAAAATCGGTCTCTATGTCCCGGATCCTGATACAGGTTTCTACTCGGTCTTTCCGGCTGGGATTATCGCGATGCCGGCATCCATGGCATCCACCTTCCTGAAACTGGACTTCACCGCAATCTGGAAGACACCGCTGGATTTTCTGGTGGTCTGCTTTGCCTTCCTCTTTGTGGATATGTTTGATACCCTGGGAACCCTGATCGGGTGCGCCACCAAAGGGGACATGCTTGATCAGGACGGGAAGCTCCCGGGCATCCGGGGGGCCTTGACCGCGGATGCGATCGGGACCACCTTTGGCGCCCTCTTCGGCACCTCCACGATCACGACCTTCGTGGAGTCCGCATCCGGTATCGCTGAGGGCGGCCGCACCGGTCTCACCGCAGTCTTTGCAGGGGGACTCTTCGTTCTGTCCCTGTTCTTCTCCCCGGTTTTCCTGTCTATTCCGTCCTTTGCGACAGCGCCGGCTCTGATCATCGTTGGATTTCTGATGATGCAGCAGGTAGTAGGGATCGATTGGAAGGAGGTCACGGAGGCCATTCCGGCATTCATCTGCATCATCGCGATGCCCTTCATGTATTCCATCTCCGAAGGAATCGCACTGGGCGTCATCTGCTATGTGATCCTGAATCTGGTTTGCGGGAAGAAGGAAAAGATCTCCGGCGCCATGTATGTGCTGGCCCTGGTCTTCATCCTGAAGTACTTCCTGATTTGATTTGATCTGATACTGACGTCTCCAGCCGGCACAGCCCCTGGACGGATGCCAGCTCAAAAAGCCGGAGCCTTGAAAAAGGCTCTGGCTTTTTTTGAGATCATGCAGAAAAAGTGGGTGTTTGTATTCGCGGAGATTGATTGGAAACTGAGCAAATTCAGAGATGAATTTCTATATATATAGAAAACGCTATGCTGAATGGCGTATGCGCTTTTCAGGTGAAGAAGGATATCTGGGAGGCGATGCCGGCCGCAGGGGCCTGCGGCCCGGACAGATAGGAACATGCCAACTGTTTCACTGGGAGATGCCCGCCCGCTCCCTGATTTCGCAGCTTCCTGTTTCCTGTGGGAGTCTCAGTCAAGCAGAGCTCTTTTTTGCGAGACTGATTCTTGCAAAAACTGGAAGAAACGATTGACTTCTGCGATAATAGGAACAGCAGCAGGCAGACGCATAGATAGATCGGGAGAGTCACTGGGAAAGATTCGATCAGAATCAGATCAGAACAGTTTTGATTTTCCTCTTTGAATATCTGTATTTCATAGCGGGGAGGTGATGGGGCTTGAAGCAATTTGGGAAGCTGCTTGGCTTTATACTCACAGCAGCACTGTTCTTTTCCATGTCGGCATCGGCAGAGACCGTGGATGTGACGGAGCAGTTGGAGGAGAGGATGGAGGCTTATCTGGAGCCTTTCACGTCTTTTTTTGGATATGCGGGATCTGAAAAGTGCACGGACTTCAAGTTCGACTCTTCTTGCCGGACAGGGATGGTCAGTATGGCCTGTCTGAAATCCGGGATCGGGGGGAAGACCGTCTCCGAGGTCAAGGAGGAGGTGCGGGAGTACCTTCAGATCTATTTCGGAAGCCGGAAAGTGAACTATCAGGCGATGGAGGACCGGGGGAGCAGGGAGTACAATCCTTCCTGCTTCTGGCAGGTCTACCGGGGGAAATTGACATTCTGCGGATTCCACACGGACGGTTACACCTTCTCCTCGGATGTCATCCGGGTTCTTCGGACAGACAGTGGGGCGTACAAGGTCATCTATGAGATCTCCCTCGTGAATCTGGACGGCAGAAAGGTGGAGACGACCGGGGAGGCGCAATTCACGGTCACCATGGTTCCCGTGGAGGATCGCTTCCTCATCACGGGGATCACTCGAAAGGCTGCATATACGCTGTGAGGACATAGAAATACATAAGGCCCTGAGGCCGCTCGGAGAGCGGCTTCAGGGCCTTTTCCGGATCTCTGCCCGGAGAGTGGGCAAAAATCCGGGATTCCTCTGGGTCTGTCAGACTGCCAGTTTCGGGGAAAGTAAGGAAGAGAAGTCAAACAGATCCCCTAGAGAAGTACTGAAGGCTTTCTGCGGTTTCAGGGCTTCCTTGATGACACCGATGGTACGGCGGTATACGAGCGGATCCAGGGTCATGCCAAAGAGCTGAGCGGTATTCCGCGCGTCCCACAGAGCGTCGTGAAGCCTTCCCTTCGGCGCCAGTCCCACATAATCCAGGGCATCTGACAGAGAGAGTGGCCGTTGCAATCCAAGCATTTCCCCGTACATCTTTTGGAAGTCTTCCCAGTTCTTCAGCAGGTAGTTCATTTCTCTGCCTTCGCAGGGAATCTTCTTGAGTTCCATCTCCATCAGAACCTGCATGAGATCGGTATCGCTCCAGGCGTATATCGTAAAGTCCAGTCCGTCCCTGCTGCACCATTCTGTAAAATCCTTCAGCACCGTCTGGAGATGCGGCGCTCCGCTGAGCTGTTCCGGGCCGATTCCTGTGAGATCACAGATCTTTCTGGAGAAGCTTGTCATAAAAACAGGATGCACATAGCTTTGAAAAGAATCCAGCTCATGATTCTCATTGTCCATCATCACCGCTCCGAACTCAATGATCTCATCTTTCCAGATTTTTCTCTCCTCGTGATATTCCCTGGCGATCGGATGCATTTCAAAATCCACAAATATTCTTCTTCTCATCGTGCACGACTCCTCCCTTCAGAACAGCTTGATCAGGTCTTCCTCTTGTACATGCTATAAGTTTTTTATACAGCGGAAAAGCCTCACCTGCGCATAATAGCATACCATATTTCCGGAAGTTTCGCGTAAAAAGGTTTATTTCCGGATCGGGGCTTTGAGAGAAGGTGATTTCATGGCCTTTTAAACGGGAAGGCTTTGATGCTTCTGGCCTTTTCTTCTGAGCTCTATGACCACGCTTTGCGCAGTCTGTGCGCAAAGCGGACTGGACAGTTACGAGAAAAGAACCTTTCGACGAAATAGCTGTGCGCAAAGATCAGAAAAGCGCCAGGGACTCCCTGCAGGGTACACGAATCTTAATGCATCCATCATATAAAAAGTGAAATTTAAAAGGAATAGAACAAAACAAAACATCAAATAGAAAAAATAAAATAAAACAAATAAAACAATAAGAAAATTTTAAGAAGCTGCAATTCCTTGTCCCCGCCCATGCCGCCTGTCAGGAGAGGCCAAAGCAAAAAGGAAGAGGCATCATCCGGAGCCTGGCCTTTCCTGTCGCTCAGAGCACGCCGATGAGGAAAATCACCGCCAGAAGCAGCGGCAGGACATATGCGCAGTAGGGGCGCAGCCAGAAGGCGATCTTCAGGCCTCGTCCCTCATTTGCTTCCTCCAGGAAGTTCTTCCAGCCCCAGCCATACCGGCTGGTGCAGAAAACGGTGAAAATCAAAGAACCCAGTGGAAGGACCAGGTTCGAGACAAAGAAATCTTCCAGATCCATGATGCTTGTGCCTGGCCCAAGCGGCTGCAGAGCAGAAAGCAGGTTGAAACCGAGAGCGCAGGGGCTGGCGAGCGCAAGCATCAGGACAGCATTGAAGATGCAGGTCTTCTTCCGGGACCAGCCAGTCAGATCGATAAACATTGCAATGATGTTTTCGAACACGCCGAGGACGGTGGAGAAAGAGGCAAAGGTCATAAACACGAAGAAGAGCGAGCCCCAGATCCGTCCCTGAGCCATATGGTTGAAAATGTTCGGCAGGGTGATGAAAATCAGGGAAGGACCCGCTTTGGGCTCAACACCATAGGCAAAGCAGGCAGGGAAGACGATCATTCCTGAGGTAATGGCCACGAAGGTATCCAGCAGCGCGACATGGACAGACTCTCCGAATAGAGATTGATCCTTGTCGATATAAGAACCAAAAATCGCCATGCCGCCCATACCGATCGACAAGGTGAAGAAAGACTGGTTCATGGCGTTGACCAGAACATTTCCAATCCCCGCCTCCCGCATTCTTTCCAGACTGGGCTTCAGGTAAAAGGACAGTCCTTCACCGCCGCCCGGCAGGAAAATGGATCTGACGGCAAGGATCACCATGATGGCCAGAAGGGCCAGCATCATGAACTTGGTTACCCGCTCCAGACCTTTCTGAAGTCCGATTCCGTTTATAAAGAAGCCTGCAAGGACGGTGATGGCCATAAAGCACCACTGCCTTGGGGCGGAGCCCATCATGGAATCATAAACTCCCTGGACTTCTGCTGCAGTCAGTCCGGAGAAAGTGCCGTCTGCCGTCTCAAAGAAGTACTGGAGCATCCAGCCGCAAACCACAGTGTAGAACATCATGATGACATAGTTGCCCGCGAATGCCAGATAGCTGTGAAGATGCCAGCAGGAGCCTTTCGGCTCCAGCTTCCGGTACATCAGAATGGGAGACACCTGTGATGCCCG
>CADBUA010000557.1 GCA_902797665.1 uncultured Lachnospiraceae bacterium
ACTCTTTTATCCTATATAAAGACAAGGGCTTTGCCAGAACAGAACATCAGATTCGCGTGAAGGTCCCGGTAAAGCAGAAAAAAGAGGAAGACCCAAAGCCCGGAAAGCACGGTCTTCCCCTCTGCCATACCTGGGTGGGCTCCGAATAAAGCAGGATCGGAGGACCATCCTCATACAGGAATTATGTTACTCGAATTCAATCAGCTTGGCAAGATTCAATAAAAGATTACGTCCAGTCCGCTTTGCGCACTTGCTGCGCAAAGCGTGGCGATATCGTTCAAAGGCAAAGGCCGGGGCGCACATTCAATGCGGGAATAGGTGCCTGCGCCCGGCCGAATGCCTGCAGGCGATTGCGGCTCACAGGCAGGGCTTTTCTTCCCGATACCCGGAAAAGAACTGGATGATAGTGACGATGGTGATCCCTATGGGTGAACGCTTCCAGGCCTCCTTTCGTCATTGCTGACAGATCCACTCAGTAGTGTTCCTCGTGGTCATACTCTCCATATTCACAACCGATGTGGCTGGCCTCAATTTCATCCGTCAGAACCAGATGTCCGTCCTGTCTGTCGTACAGTTTCACAATGCCCCGGCCATTGCCACCGTTCCAGAGACGCTGATGGCGCCTGCTGCCGTCCGGCGCTTCATAGTTAATGAGCAGCATGTCCTTTTTCATGCAATGGACTTCCGTCTCCATGGCAGCATGGATGTTTTCCTGCCGTACATGCCAGATGACTTCATCTTTTTTCTCTTCAAAGGAGAACGCTGTTCTCACCATCAGGTGAAGGTGAGAGAAGTTGAAGTCGTATTCCTTCCCTTCGTAGTAAAACACACCGAGCAGTCTGCGATCCAGAGGCACAAAATAGATCTTCGGCCTGCCACCGCCGATGTCAAATACGCTGTTCTGAAGCTGCTTCCCGGTTTTCCTGCTGATCAGGCAGTTGGAGGACAGCCAGACCCAGGGGGTGGTAAAATCCCGCCCCCAGTTTTTGTCCGCATACCCATAGCACTTTCCTGGGGTAACTGTATAGCGTCTTCCGTTGAATACGACAGAGCCGCTATAGGCGCTTTTCATTCCTTCCGCATGCCAGTACATGGCGAAGGCTTCCGCGTCCCGCAGGGGCTTACTGGCTCCATAGCCCACATTGAAAGCGATCTGTTTCTCAATCGTCAGATTCCAGCTCATTTCGCCCGCGTCACACATCCACTCAGGATGGGCAGCTGCGTCCTCCTTCGTGATTTCAATGCTGCCCTTCAGTGCTGTCTCACTGGCTAGACAGTCTGCCGCTTCAATCTGATAAGGTGCATGCCCATGCAGCTTAACGTCCTTCCATGCGAAGAATCGATGCAGTTGGCAGGCATCTTCTCTCCAGGTACCTGCCTTCACCATCAGGTAGGAAGGCTTCTTTCCCTTCGCTTTGTTCTCCGGGAGTTGTCCCAGCACAGGGTGATCTTCACCCAGTGCCGGATTGCAGGCAAAGAATTCAATAAAGAAGGGCTTGTCTTCTCCAGTCTCCTCGTCCTGTGCGGTGAATGAGTGCCACCACCAGTCATAACCCTGATGCGCCAGCGGCCCATGGAGCATAAATGCGTCTCTTGTCATATCGTGATGATTGAACATGTCGCCTTCACCTCATCTTATTTCTCTCTCTTCGTCCAGAATCTCAGCTTCTGTGTTTTCTTCCACAAAAAGGGAGAGTTCGTTCATCAGGCTGTCTGCCAGGGCATTATGCGGCACAATAGCCGCCACTCCAATAACAATAATCTGATGAATATCCTGCTCGTCGACCTCTGCCGCAGAAACATGAAATCTGTTCTGCAGCTTGGCAACGATACTTTTGACGATCATTCTCTTTTCCTTCAGACTGTGCACCCAGGGAGCCCGAAGGCGGAAGGTCATTACTGCAATCTTCATATCAATTACAACGCATCATATTTGGCGGCGCTGCCTTTCGCCTTCTCTATTGGATATTTCGCTTCGTTCTTGTCCATCTTGCTCATGACGATCTCGTCCACATCCAGATTCAGCTTATCGAGCATATTCTGGCAGTAGACCATGACGTCGGCCAGTTCTTCCTTCACATGTTCCAGGTCGTAATCGCTGTCACTCCATTGAAAGCATTCCAGGAGCTCATTTGCTTCAATGGATATGGACTTGGCAAGGTTCGCGGGAGAATGGAACTGATCCCAATCCCGGTCTTCTGTAAATCTTCTGATCCTGTCTATCGTTTCCTGCTTCATCATTCACCTCTCCAGATATCGTACCTGACCAGTCTCGAGCGCCTGAAGGGTCGAGAACGGGCGCAGGCTCCTGTCACCAGATGAAATGTGTTCCTATCCCTTCCTTTTTCCTGTTTATCCCGTTTATCCTGTATTCACATGATTTTTCCAATAAAATAATACAACTATATCTTAAATTTTCAGTCAGCTGATATCTTCCTGATCTGTTTTCCTGCTGGCCGGATCATTGTCGATGCTGTGCTGATCGCTCGTGCAATCCTTTCTCTGCTGGGCTTCCAAAAGGTATTTGATCACAAATGTGATATTCCGTTTCAAAGGCCTTGTGTCAGAAAGGCGCAGAAGGGCGCGCAGTTACAGTTTCCGCTCTCCTTCGGTCCTGCCTGACATCGTCTGTCAGGTTTCAACTTCTATAAAACCCATTCTATAATCCCAGAATTTCGCCTCTATTTG
>CADBUA010000558.1 GCA_902797665.1 uncultured Lachnospiraceae bacterium
AAAAAGAGAAGATACGCTCTAAGTGGTGTAATTGGTTGAAGCTCTTGAACGTCTGCTGTGGATGAAAGATGCATTGAACTGAGATTGGTGTTTTCTGCTGGCAGGTATAGGATCCAGATCTGATTCGGGGGTTTTGTGGGATCTGCGCAGGAAGCGGGTTGAGAAATGGTCTTCTTCTGTCTGTTTTTCCGATGCTTCGAGGGTATAGAAATACAAATGAAGAAAAAACGCCGGAAAAAGTCTTGACATTTGTACGCCTGTTTTCTAAGATTTGATTGAGCAGAAAAAGGCAAATTTGACGGAAAAGGACTGGGCAGGTTGAACCATGGGGAAGACGCCAAAATATCAGCAGGTTGTGGATTGGGTCCACGAGCGCATTCTTTCGGGGGAACTGAAGATGGATGACCGGCTGGAAACAGAGGCGGAGATCAGCACCCGCTTTGATTTCAGCCGCCAGACGATCCGGCAGGCGCTCTCCATCTTGGAGAGAGAGGGAGTCATCCACCGAGTCCAGGGAAGTGGAAGCTATGTGAGCGGGATTCCGTCCATTCCTGGAACATCCCTTCAGGGAGCAGTTACAATCATCAGCTCCTACACGGATTCCTACATCTTTCCCAGGATCCTCCAGGCGATGTCCAGGGTCCTGCAGGAAAGCGGCTACGCGACCAGGATCATGTTCACGAACAACCAGAGGGAAATTGAGAAGAAGATCCTTCTGGATCTGATCCGGACAGGATCCCGGGATCCGATCATCGCGGAGCCTGTAACCTCTGCTCTTCCCAACCCGAACCTGGAGTATTATGAAGATCTGAGAAGAGTCGGAATACCCATCCTCTTCTTCAATACCTTCTATCCGGCGAGTACAATCCCCCATGTCTCTCTTGATGACACAGCGGCCGGTCTTATGGCGGCGAATCATCTGATTGAGATGGGGCACAGGAAGATCGGATGCATCTTCAAAAGCGACGATGGTCAGGGGATCCGGCGATATGACGGCTACCAGCATGCCCTGATCAAAGCCGGGATTCCTCTTGAGGAACGGCGGATTGTCTGGGTGGATACAGTCGGCCTCACTGACGCCGTCAAGCGAGGATCCTGGATCCTGGACCGCCTCGGGGACTCCACTGCTGTGGTCTGCTACAACGATGAGGTGGCCTACAGACTCGTCCAGCTCTGTCAGGAGCGCCAGATCAGAATACCGGACCAGCTCTCTGTGACGAGCATCGACAATTCAAGACTGACAGAGCTCTGCACGGTACCATTGACCTCTATCTCCCACCCTATGGAGGCGTTGGGGGAGAAAGCCGCCGGAAACCTCCTGGAGATGATGCGGAAACCTGGCTTTTACGGGACTTTCGAGTTCGCGCCCACGATCACGATACGGGAATCCACTGCACCACTTGCGGGATCCCGGGCGTCCGGTAAAGCTACCGTATCTGCCGCGCAGGTATCTCAGACAGAACAGAAGCTGCAGGAAAATCAGGAAAACGAAAGGATTTGGTAACAGTCCAGTCCACTTTGCGCACTTGCTGCGCAAAGCGAGGTCATACAGTTCAAAAGCATAGGCCGGGCGCACATTGAATGCGACGACAGGAGCCTGCGCCCGGCCTGGTACCTGGAAAGGAGCTTGCGACTGGCCAGGTACGAGATTTGAAAGAGCTTGTTCTCGAGAGTTCGGAGGGTCCAGAGGGTTCAGAGAGATCAGAGGGATCAGAGAGATTCACGAGAGCAGATAAGATCAGAAGGGGTTGGGGATTTGCTGGATGTTCCGGACAAAAAACGCCGCACGGATGAGTGTGATACGGACAAATTTTTAAAAATCTTTCCGAATGCCCGAAAAGCTCCTTGCAATGTGCCGACGCCCTTGTTATAATGGCTTCAATGACTTTGTACAAACGACCAACATTTACCGCTGAAAGCGGTGAATGTTCATGGAATTGACGTTTATCTCATCGGATTCTGGCGGATTCGTACGGGTGCCTTCACAAAAGAAGGATGTCCATCCAGGATTTCCCAACTCAGGGATGTCAGTTCCGCGTATTTGGTGTCAGCTCCGGAAAAGATCCGGACAAATTTCAGGAAAGCAGCACAAAGAACCGAAACGAAGGAGGATTATCTATGAAGCGTTTTGGCAGAAAGCTTCTGGCGGGGACCATCGCAGCGGCGATGACGCTGAGCATGAGCATGGTAAGCACAATGCCGGTTTTGGCCGACGAAAAGCCGATCAAGATCGGGATCTCGATCTGGAGCTCCAACGATGTTCTTGGCTCTCAGTGCAAGACCATTGTTGATCAGGCAGCCGCAGCGCTTGGCGTTGAGACCCAGTGGGTTGACCAGGGCCATGTCTCCGAGCAGGTTACCGCATCTGTTGAGACCCTCTGCTCTGCAGGGTGCGACGGCATCATCATCTGCAACAGCGCGGATTCTGAGATGGCTTCCGCTATTGCGACCTGCGAGGCGAACCAGGTTTATCTGACCCAGTTCTTCCGCATCATCTCCGAGCAGAACAGCCCGGATATCTACGCACTGGCACAGAACTCCCAGTACTATCTTGGCGCTGTCCATGAGGACGAAGTCACGAACGGTGAGACCCTCGTGAACCTGCTGCTCGAGAAGGGCGACCGGAACATCATGCTCGAAGGCTGGACCCCGGGCGATGCGACCTTCCTGCTCCGCTATGAGGGCTATCAGAAGGCGATTGATGCGTGGAACGAGGCAAATCCGGATGATCAGGCTGTTCTGTCTGATCCGGTCTATGCGAACACCTCCGCTGATGAAGGCGCGAAGGTTACCGCGAACTTCATCTCCACCAACTATCCCGACAACATGGATGCTCTGATCGTCGCTGGCGGCGGCGGAGACCCGCTGGTTGGCTCCATCGGTGAGATCGAGGCTGAAGGCCTTACCGGCAAGATCGATGTTGTCTCCACTGACTTCCTTCCGGATCTGGATGAGCAGCTGAAGACTGGCGGCATGTTTGCTGAGTCCGGCGGACATTACTGCGATCCGCTGTTCGCTTTCCTGATGACCTACAATGCCATCAAGGGCAACTATGTCAAGGAAGCTGGCACCTTCGGTTATGAGATGCTGTTCCCGTATCTGTATGTTGCTTCCTCTGATGACTATGCCAACTATGACAAGTACTTCGTGCAGGATACACCGTACACGGATGAAGAGCTTCAGAGTCTCGCTGAGATGAGCTATGATGATTTGAGCAAGGCTTGCTCTGAGCTTTCCATCGACGATGTGATCGCTCGCCACAGCTGAAAAGGGACTGAAGCAGAGCTGGCATAAAGAGATTCTGGACTGTAGTCATGTGTGGGATTCCTGGAGATTCTGGAGGTCTGGAAAAAACAGAAGTCCAGAAAACCATAAAGCAGGAAAATCTGCCAATCCAGGAAGCTGCTGTCAGGCATGAGCAGGATTGAGTACAGAAGAGACCAGGATCAATCTGAATCAGCATGAAACAAAGTCCGGGGAACTTCCCGGAATTGGGAGGGGTCCACGGTTGGCCGTGGTCCCCTCTTTTTGGATTTTTGTATCTCCCGGACGCGAGGCTGTCTGAAGCCATAACGCGTGCGGGTCTAAACCGGTGATGCACATCCAAGGTCTATGTACTTGCCGGCATGCTATCACTTCGCCCATGAATGAAAGCCCAGGAGATGGCGGGAGCTGAAGCAAAGTTTTTGATTCTTCAGCCCTGTCAGACCTTAGAAGTGCTTGGTGTTCACATGGAAGACTGAGCCGGGCTAAGAAAGAGATCGAAGGGAAATCACATGGAAAAACAATCATCTTTTCAGAAGTTTAAGCAGAGCCAGGTCTACGGAATCTTCCTGATGG
>CADBUA010000559.1 GCA_902797665.1 uncultured Lachnospiraceae bacterium
CTCTGAGAACGCCTGGGATTCCCGTTCACTCATTTCAATGTAGAAGGGATTCGCCATCTGATGGATCCTGTAGGGGTCCAGCTCCTGTCTGTTCTCAGAGAAGGCAGCCAGACCTGTCAGGGAAAGATCCAGGGACAGGCCCAATGCCAATGCCGTTGCGCGTAGAAATTTAGATTTATTCATGTGCTTGTTTTTTCGTGGGAAGATTGGCAGAACTTATGAAAGACCATTTGAGTCCATAAAAGAACGAGGGCATTTAGGCCCTGAAGCCCTGAGAATCCTATATGGACTTCATAGACTTCTAAACCATAGAAAGTCAGAAAGATTCTGGCATCTTTTAGACTCCTGAAAACCGAGGACAAGTTGATCAGGCTGATGTTATGCTTATACATCTAACACTTCTCTGAATATATCCTGAAGAAATTTGGATCTAGTCGGGAATTGTTCTAAACACCTTGAAAAACTACTAACAAATTTAAAACAAAATCGAACAAATCTAAGCAGATCCAAACAAATCCAAACAATTCTGCAGTATTCTCAAGAATTTTGAATGATTCCCGGCCCTTCTATCCCCTTCTGTCCTCGAGCCTGAAGCTTCCGAAATTCCAGGCGCGGGCAGCTATATGGCTCCTGCAGATGGACCTTTCGATGTTTCCCCCTATAGATCCTCTTCGCTCCTTCTTCTTTAAACCTGGCTTTCCATCTTCCCAGCGATGTTTGTACTTGTCAATTCACGATTTACGCGGCCATCATAGCACGGGGGAAAAGGCGGCGCAATCTTGCCGGATCCTGAAATCCTATGCTATCATGAGAAAAATAGATAATTAAACAAGGAAAAAGAAAACGACAAAAAGGGATTCTAAAACCTGCTGGCCTGACGGCAGGCAGAACCGGGTCCTGAAGAAGACGGAAAGATCAAGGCACACAGCCGCTATACGGGAATACTGAGAGGCGCAGGCAGAGAAAGGGCGCGGCATCAATGAAAGAGAGAGGACTGATTCACGTCTACACAGGTGATGGAAAAGGAAAAACCACCGCGGGGATGGGGCTTTCCGTCAGGGCAGCAGGGGCTGGGCTGAAGGTTCTGATCTACCAGTTCATGAAAGATAACGGGACATCAGAGAGAAAGATTCTGGAAAGTCTTCCAGGCGTGACCTTCCTGGACGGACTTCCTATGGAGAAGTTCAGCTTTCAGTTGACAGAAGAAGAGAAGCCGGAGAAACGCAGATTTTACGAGGATCAGCTGAAGGAAGCTGTACGGATCGCCCAGGAAGGCGGGTATGATCTTCTCTTTCTCGATGAAGTTCTCTACACCATCTCTGCAGGCCTTCTATCTGAACAGAGTCTCCTCTCTTTTCTCGATCAGAAGCCGGAAGGCTTAGAAGTGGTTCTCACCGGGAGAAACCCAGGGCCTGAGGTTCTGGAACGGGCAGACTATGTCTCCGAGATCCGGAAGATCAAGCATCCCTTCGACAGGGGAGTGGGTGCCAGGCCTGGGATTGAGAGATAGGATCTGCATAGCGATGCCGGAGCGGCTTCTATAGTAAAAGACACAGACATACGAGAAATAGGCAAGAGGCATACGGAAAATGGAACAGAGACATAGAGGTAGAGAGGAGAGACAGATGGAAGAGAAGGTGAAGAGTAAGCAGAAGAAGCGTACCGTGTGCGTCATCGGGCACAAAAATCCGGATACGGATTCGATCTGCTCGGCGATCTCCTACGCGTATCTGAAGTCCCAGATCGATGGGCCGAATGGACCTTACAAGTATGTTCCCTGCCGCGCGGGGAATGTCTCCGCGGAGACTCAGTACGTTCTCGACTATTTTGATATCCCCCAGCCTCTCTATCTGGAGAACATCGGGACCAGGGTCAAGGATCTTGAAATCCGCAAGACAGCGGGTGTCGACGCGAAGATTTCAGTCAAGAACGCCTGGAACAAGATGCGCAGTGAGAATGTCAATACGCTCGCGATTACGGACAAGGACCAGAACCTGGCGGGCCTGATCACGATCAATGATATCGCGAAGTCCTACATGGATGAGAATGACTCCGCGATTGTTTCTGTCGCCAAAACCCCGTATCGGAATATCCTGGAGACCCTGGAGGGGGAGATGGTGGTCGGGGATCCCGATGCCAACTTTGAGCAGGGAAAAGTCATCATCGCGGCGGCGAACCCCGACGTGATGGAGAACTATATCGATCCGCATGACATGGTCATCCTGGGGAACCGCTATGAGTCTCAGCTGATGGCGATCCTGGCGGGAGCCGGCTGTATTGTCGTCTGCCTGGGTGCCCCTGTGTCAAAGACAATTCAGCATATGGCAAAGGAGAAGGGGACAGCGATCATTGTGACGCCCCAGGATACCTACACAGTGGCCCGTCTGATCAACCAGGCTATGCCGATCGACTTTTTTATGAAGTCCGGGGAACTGACGACATTCAGGCTCACGGATTTTACGGATCAGATCCGGGAGGTCATGTCCAAGAAGCGCTACCGTGATTTCCCGATCCTGGACAAGAAGGGCGCCTATATCGGGACCATTTCCAGACGAAACCTCCTGGACGCGAGAAAGAGAGCCCTGATCCTGGTGGACCACAATGAGATCTCCCAGGCGGTCGATAACGTAGAAAACGCGGAGATTCTGGAGATTCTGGACCATCATAAGATTGGCACCCTTCAGACGATCAACCCGGTTTACTTTCGGAACCAGCCTGTTGGCTGCACCGCTACGATCATTTACCAGATCTTTCAGGAGAAGCAGATCGAGATTCCGAGGCAGATCGCCGGACTGCTGACCTCAGCGATTCTCTCTGATACACTGGTCTTCCGCTCTCCCACCTGTACGGAGCTTGACCGGATCGCGGCCAGGACCATGGGCAGGATCGCCGGAATTGAGCCGGAAAACTATGCCCGGGATATGTTCGCGGCAGGCTCGAAATTGAAGAACAAGACGCCGGAAGAAATTTTCTACACCGATTTCAAGACCTTTGACATCGATGAGCAGACCATCGGCATCGGCCAGATCACCTCCATGAGTCAGAATGAATTGGATGACATCTTAGTGCGGATCAGCCCCTTTATCGAGGAGGAGTATCAGGCAAGAGGCCTTTCTCTGGCTTTCTTCATGCTGACGAACATCATCGATGAGTCTACGACGATGCTCTGCTATGGCAAAAACGTGTCTGAGATCATCGGCATGGCCTTCAAGGCTGTGGTCTCTGATCATGCAGCTGCTCTCCCGGGAGTGGTATCCCGCAAAAAACAGGTTGTCCCGAGCCTGATGCAGGTCCTGTCCAAGGAAAGTGAGATGGGATAAAAGAGCACGCTTCTCAGCATGAGAGCAGAACAGTTATTTCCGCGAGCGTGTGAATCTGCCAGAAATATGCGTGAGCGTTGCGCATGCGAGTATATCCCCTGGAGAAGTCTGGGCAGATTCTGATAGAGTAGTAACGGAATAGATCCAGAACATAAATGATGGCTGTGCACCTGGGATCCGGCTGAGGCGAAGCCAGAGGACGGTAATTCAGGGGGGAATCTCTCCCTCATCCTATGTGTACAGCCGTTTGATTACTCAGATTTAAGCAGATCAGCAAAGCAGAAGCACTATAAAGAAAAGAAGAAAGAGGAAGAATAAAGAATAAAGAGCAAAGAGCAAAGAACAAATAACAAAGAATACAGTATTAACTATATAGATACTCATGCGTATAAGCGGAATATTATTTAAAAAGCACAGATACAGACGAATGCACTTGAAATATTTACATAAATAAAGCAAAAGCTCAATAAGGATCGATGGAGGATCATCGTGGAAAAAGAAGAAGGAGTCAGGGCCTTAAAAGGGAA